>JBAXFC010000369.1:0-4263 GCA_037140135.1 Chloroflexota bacterium | reverse complement strand
GGTTCACACCCGGCTCGACGGGCCCGCGGCCCTCGATCTCGGCGCGCCGGCGCTCCAGCTCGCGCTTGAACTCGTCGAAGAGGTCACCCATGGGTGCGAGTCTAGGCCCTGTGGCGGATCGGGGCGCCCAACCGGCGCCGGGAGCCACCGGCGACGGCGTGCCCGGGGTGCTCAGGGACGGCGCAGGGATGCCGCCGCGCTCGCGAACCCGGCCAGCACGCGATCCGCAAGCTGGTTGGGGGTCATCGTCGCGACCAGGGCGGGCTCGAAGCGGAAGGCCGTCCGGATCACGACCGGGCAGCGCCAGGGCCGCGAGTCGTCCTCGGGCGGGTAGAGCGGCGTCAGGCGGATCGCGAGGCGGCCGTTCTCCTCGAGGATCAGCCCTGACAGAGCTCCCGCGAAGGCCGGCCCGAGGTGGGCCAGCGGCGGCTCGGGGGGCGGGCCGGCAACGGGGCCGAGCTCGCGGAAGCTCACGACACCCTCGGCATCGGTGACCCACAGGACACCCAGCCACCAGTCGTCGGGACCGTCCACGGGCTTGGACATGCCGGCCTCGAGCGCCAGGCCGTCGGTGCGGACCGGGTGCGGCTTGAGGTGGCCGGGACCGGGATGGGGAAGTCGTTCAGGCACGGGCCGAGGATACCGCCGGTCCGCGGCCAGTCCGCGCGGGGCCGGGGACTACGACGCGTCGGGTTCGGTGCGGCCCGGTTCGGCAGGCGCGGCAGGAGCGGCAGGAGCGGCAGCCGCCGCGGCGGCATCGGCGGCCGCGAGATCCGCGAGCGTGAGCCCCCGCCGGGCCAGCGCCTCCGTCTTGAGCGCGACCGTGTCGGCCCGGAGGCGTCGCTGCTCGGCGTCGTGCTCCAGGCGGAGCATCTCGCGGCGCACCTCGTCCGGCGGCGGGGCGAGCGACTCCGCGCTGGCCGTGCCACTGCTTTCGACCGCCACGTCACCGGTGATGAACGAGAGGATCCGGTTGCGCGGCCGGGCGACCTCGGCCCGGGCCCGCAGGATCGCCTCCGGGTCCAGGGTGGTCACACCCCTGATCTCCGGGTCTGGACCACCCGACACGGACACGAGGGCCGCTCCGCAGGCGAGACACTGCTCCGCTCCCGGAATCGACAGCTCCGCGGAGCACCACGGGCACCGGGTGATCGGCTGGTTCATCGGTTCGGCCATCTGCGCATTGTGGACCCCTGCACGAAGGTTCCTACTCCCCGAAGGGACTACGCCGCTACTCCCACTCGATCGTGGCAGGCGGCTTGCTGCTGATGTCGTACACCACCCGGTTCACACCCGGGACCTCGTTCACGATCCGCGCCGAGATCTTGCCCAGCACGTCGTACGGGAGCTTCGCCCAATCGGCTGTCATCCCGTCCTCGGACGTGACGGCGCGGATCGCCACCACGTTGGCGTACGTGCGCCCGTCGCCCATCACGCCCACCGAGCGGACCGGCGTCAGGATTGCGAACGACTGCCACACGCTCCGGTACAGCCCGGCCGCCTTGATCTCGTCGATGACGATCCAGTCCGCGTCGCGCAGGGTGTCGAGGCGCTCGGCGGTGACCTCGCCCAGGATCCGGATCGCGAGGCCCGGGCCCGGGAACGGCTGGCGCTGGACCATCGCCTCGGGCAGGCCCATCGCCATGCCCACGTTGCGCACCTCGTCCTTGAACAGGTAGCGCAGTGGCTCGATCAACTGGAACCGGAGGTCCGCCGGCAGCCCGCCCACGTTGTGGTGGGTCTTGATCTTCTGGGCGGTCTTGGTCTCGGACGTCGCGCTCTCGATGACGTCCGGGTAGAGCGTGCCCTGGGTGAGGAAGTCGATCCGGCCGAGCTTGGTCGCCTCCTCCTCGAAGACGCGGATGAACTCGTCGCCGATGATCCGTCGCTTCTGCTCCGGGTCCGTGACGCCGGCGAGGCGGGCCAGGAAGCGCTCCCGCGCGTCCACCATGACGAGCTTCATGCCGAGGTTGGCCTCGAAGGTCACGCGCAGGAGCTCCGACTCCTTCTTGCGCATGAGCCCGTGGTCCACGTAGATGCAGGTCAGGCGATCGCCCACCGCCCGGTGGACCAGCGCCGCGGCCACCGCGGAGTCCACGCCACCCGAGAGCGCGCAGATCACGAGGCCGGACGAGCCGGTCGCGGCCGCGTGGCGGTCCACCCGCTCCCGGATCTCGGTGACCGTGGTGTCGATGAAGTTGGCGGGCGTCCAGGCGGGCGCGATGCCGGCGATCCCGGTCACGAAGTTGCGCAGGATGTCCCGGCCCCGCGGCGTGTGGGCGACCTCGGGATGGAACTGGATCCCATACAGGTTCCGCTCCGGCGCGGCGAGGCCGGCGTACGGCGTCGAGTCCGTCTGCGCGGTGGACGTGAAGCCGTCCGGCAGGCGCGTGATCGAGTCGCCGTGGCTCATCCAGACCGGCTGCTCGCGATCGAGACCCTCGAACAGGCCGCCTTCGGCTGTCACCTGGACGGTTGCCGGGCCGTACTCGCGCTTGGCCGACGGCTTCACGTCGCCGCCCAGCTCGAGCGCCATCATCTGGGCGCCGTAGCAGATGCCGAGCACCGGGAGCCGCCCGGACCAGATCGAGGCGTCGGGCTTGGGCGCCCCCACGTCGTAGACCGACCTGGGGCCGCCCGAGAGGATGATGGCGCGGACGCCGCGACGCTCGAGCTCCGCGAGGGGCGTGTCGTGGGGGAGCAGCTCCGAGTAGACGTTGAGCTCGCGGACGCGGCGGGCGATCAGCTGCGCGAACTGGGAGCCGAAGTCCAGGATCGCGACGACGCCGGGCTCCGGGTTGACAGCGGCGACCGGCGGGTCCGTGGGCGCGCGATCCGGGGGCGGCGCGTCGAGCGCGACCTCGAGATAGGCCTCGACCTCGGCGTCGTCGGAGCCGAGGACACGGTGGCCGGCGTTCGCCGCCTCTCCATGGACCGTCTTGCCCCGGTCCCGCACGGGCTCACGCGGGGCCTCGGGCGTCTCCGGGCCGACCTCGGCCGCTGGCTGCTGCTCCTCCGGCTCGGTCAACGACCCCTCCTCGCGATGCTCGACGTGTTCGCGCAAGTCTACCCGCAGGGGCGCCGGCGCCGGGCGCCTGCCCGGCCCGGAACCCGGAACGGGCGCGGCGCTCGAGGGCCGAGGGTCAGAAGGCGCGGCTGCCACCACTGACGGTGAAGGTCGCGGTGCCGCCCGTTGAGGCGACGCCGTTCAGGTCCTTCATCGCCGTCGTGGACCGGTACGTGATGCTGACGCCGCCCGGCGACTGGCTGTTGCTGGCGCCGGTGCCGATGGTGATGACCATCGTGTTCGTGGAGCCGTTCCAGGACACGCCGGAGGCGGTGTACGACAGGGCTCCGGACAGGAAGGTCGCCGAGCCCAGGTCGACGTAGCCGAGCGCCGACCCCAGCGTCGAGCACGATGTCGAGGAGATGGTCAGCCGGTCGTTGGTGGCGGTGTTGTCAACCCCGGTGACCGTGACGTCGCTGAGCGTCCAGGTCGAGGTGTTGCTCGTCCAGGACGGGCACAGCGAGGTGGCGTCCACGGCCGCGTTGAACACGATCGTCATCGTGTCCGACGTGCTCAAGGTGCTCGAGGTGCTGCCGGACGCGACGCTGAAGGTGCCGGGCGCGAGGACCGGGGTGACCGTCAGCGAGGCCGTCGCGGACGTCAGGCCCGTGCTGGCGGCAGTCTGCGTGTAGGTGCCGGCCGTCGCGATCCTGCAGCCGCTGAAGGTGGCAACGCCGCCCGTGGTCGTGGCGGAGCAGCCCGAGAGCGTGCCGCCGCTGGAGCCGAGCGTGATCGTCGCCGTGCTCGAGGTGATGGCATTGCCGTAGGCGTCCTGGACGGCGACAACCGGCTGCGTGAGCCAGACGCTGCCTGCGGTGGCCTTCGCCGGCGCGGTGGTGAACACGAGCTTGCTCGCGGCGCCGGCATTGACCGTGAACACGGTCGAGGTGACGGTGAGCGCACCCGAGGTGGCGGTGAGCGTGTTGGCGCCGCCGGGCGTGGTCGGCTTGACGGCGCTGAAGGTGGCGGCACCGGATACGGCAGCGACGGTGAGGGTGCTGCCGGTGAAGGCGGTGGTGGCGCTCGAGATGGTGACATTGCTGGTGTACGTGGTGACGGTGTTGCCGTACGCGTCCTGGGCCTTGACCACGACCGAGGGGCTGATGGCGCTGCCCGCGGCAACCGTTGACGGCCCCGTCGTGAAGACGAGCTTGCTCGCGGCGGCTGCGGTGACCGCGAAGGCGGTGGAGGTGGCG
>JBAXFC010000368.1:0-4297 GCA_037140135.1 Chloroflexota bacterium | reverse complement strand
GTCCTCGTTGCCGGGACCGTCCGCTGCTGGGGCGCCAACGCCCACGGCCAGCTGGGCAACGGAACCACCACGGGCAGCCTCACCCCGGTGGCGGTCTCGGGCATCACGAACGCCATCGGCATCGCGGCCGGCGGCTACCACACCTGTGCACTCCTGGCCGCGGGCAGCCTGCGGTGCTGGGGCTCCGGCTGGGGCGGCCAGCTGGGCAACGGCGCGATCGACGACAGCCTCACCCCGGTCGCGGTCTCCGGCATCACCACCGCCACGGCTGTCACGGCCGGCGACTACCACGCGTGTGCGCTCCTCGACGACGCCACCATCCGCTGCTGGGGCCACAACGGAGCCGGCCAGCTGGGCGACGGCACCACCACCGGCAGAAGCGTCCCGGTCGCGGTCTCCGGCATCACCGCCGCCGCCGTGGCTGCGGGCGCGGCCCACACGTGCGCCCTGGTGGCGAGCGGCTCCGTCACGTGCTGGGGCCTCAACGACATCGGCCAGCTGGGCGACGGCACCGCGATCACCCGGTCCGTCCCGGCTGAGGTCTCCGGCATCACCACCGGCACGACCCTCGCGGCCGGCGGGGATCGAGGCTGCGTGGTCCTGGTCAACGGCACCATCCGCTGCTGGGGCAGCAACGCCGGAGGCGGGGCCGGCGATGGCACCTCCCTTGTCAGCGTCCAGCCCGCAGGCGTCACCGGGATCGGCGCGCTGGGCGCGTCAACGCCGGACGATGGCACTCACCAGGTGTGCGTGCGTGCATCGAACGCCGCCGGGGCCACGAGCAACGACACGACCTGCGCGAGCCTGCTGGTGAACCTTGGCCCGCCCGTGGCAGCCACGCCCCTGGTCAGCCCGGCACTGGTGACCGAAGCCGGGACCACCGTCGCCCTGACGGCCGGCATCACGGACGCAGGTGCGGTCGTGTCTGCCCAATACCGGATCGATGCCGGTGCCTGGACCAGCCTGTCGCCGTTCGACGGCGCCTGGGGCGGCACAGACGAGGGCGGCCAGGTGCTCCTCCTCCCCTCGGTCGTCGGGGCGCTCGTCGATGGCACCCACCAGGTGTGCGTCAGGGCCACCGACGCTGAGGGCCACACCAGCGGCGGCGCCGCCTGCACCACCCTCGTGGTGGACATGGGCTCGCCGGTGATCTCCACGCCCATCGTCACTCCCTCGGCCGTGACGTCCGGCGGCACGCCGGTGGCCGTGGGGGCGACCGCCTCCGATGGCACCAGCGTGGCCGGCGCGCAGCTGCGGATCGACGCCGGGTCGTGGAGCGCGATGTCCGCATTCGACGGGGCCTGGGGCGGCGCCACCGAGCGGGCCCTGGCGGTCATCCCCGCTGTCACCGTGGCCGCCCTGGCCGACGGCACGCACACGATCTGCGTCCGGGCCGCGGACAGCGCCGGGCGGACCAGCGACGGGACCGCCTGCTCCACGCTGGCCGTCGAGCTCGCCGCCCCGTCGGTCGTCTCCTTCACCACTGCCTCCGCAAGCCCCACGAACGCAGGCTCGACCGACTACACGCTGGTCTTGAGCGAAGCCGTGATCGGCCTCGAGTCGCTCGACTTCGAGAACGCGGGCACCGCGACCGGCTGCACGTTCATCCCGTCGGACTTCTCGGGAACGTCATTCACCGTGACCATCCTCGGCTGTACAGGCGGGACGCTGCAGCCGCGCCTCGCCGCCCTCACCGTGACCGACCTCGCCGACAAGGTCGGGCCTGCCGACCCGGTTACCGGCAGCCTCGTCGTCCTGGACTGCGACGCTCCGGTCTTCGCGACGGCGGCATCGGTCGCCGTGCGGGCGGGTGTCGTGCTGCCCGCCGCGTCCGCCACAACGGCGCTGCCGGTCACGGTCTCCTGGACCGCCACCGGCAGCTCGGACTCGCCCGTCGCCTCGTACGCGCTCGAGCGCAAGTCGGGCTCCGGCGCCTGGATGCCGGTCGTGCTCGCGAACCCGCTGGCCACATCGCTCGTCACCACCGTCCCGCCCACCGGTACCGTGACCTTCCGGGTCACCGCCGCCGACGGCGCGGGCAACACGGCGGTCTCCGAGACCACCGCGCTCACCCCGAGGCTGGTCCAGCAGACGAGCCCTGTGGTCAAGGTGACCGGCACCTGGACCACCGCCACCGGCGCCGCGCTCTCGGGCGGCAGCGCCAGGTGGGCGCGCACCGCGGGCGCCTCGGCCGTGTTCACGTTCACCGGCCGCGCGATCGGCCTGGTGGCCACCCGCTCCGCCGCCGCGGGCTCGGTCAGGATCTACGTGGACGGTGTCTACCGGGCCACGGCCAACCTCTACCGCGCCACCACCCAGGCCCGGTACCTCGCCTGGGCGGCCACCTGGGCCTCATCGGGGCCGCACACGGTCAGGCTCGTGGTCGTGGGCACCGCGGCTCACCCGCGCGTGGAGATCGACGCCTTCATCACGGTCCAGTAGCCCGGCGGCGGGCGATTCGCGGCCCTAGACTTGCGCGATGACCCTGATCACCGCGCCCGAGCTGCTCGCCCGCATCGACGACCCGCGCCTGCGGATCTGCGACGTCCGCTGGTGGCTGATCGAGCCCGCCAGGGGGCGCCGGGACTACGAGGCGGCGCACATCCCCGGGGCGCGCTGGGTGGACCTCGACCGGATCCTGACGGCGCCGGAGGGTCCCGGCCGCCATCCCCTACCCCACCCGGCCGAGTTCGCGGCCGAGGCGGCGGCGCTGGGCATCACGGACGGCACGGATGTCGTGGTCTACGACGATGCCGGCGGCACGATCGCGGCTCGCCTGTGGTGGATGCTCGACGACCTGGGCCACCGGTCGGTGCGCGTGCTCGACGGCGGGATCGCAGCCTGGACGGCGGCCGGCGGACCGGTCACGGACGTGGAACCCACCCCGGCGCCGGCGTCCGGGGACCGCCTGCACCTCAACGGAACGTGGACCAGGGTCACGGACCGCGAGGACGTCGCCGCCCGCCTGGGCACGGTGGCCCTGATCGACGCCCGCGCCCGCGAGCGCTATCGCGGAGACCTGGAGCCGGTTGATGCGGTCCCCGGCCACATCCCGACGGCGCGCTCCCTCCCGACAGGCGGCAACCTGGACGCGGGCGGCCGCTTCCTCGCTCCGGCGGAGCTCCAGGCCCGCTTCGCCGGCCTGGGACCGGACGTGATCTCCTACTGCGGCTCCGGCGTCACGGCCTGCCACAACGCCCTGGCGCTGCGGATCGCCGGGCTTCCCGCCCCCACCCTCTACGAGGGCTCGTACAGCGACTGGGCTCGCAACGCGATGCCGATCGCCACCGGCGACGAGCCGGGCGATCCACCTCCGGGCACGCCGGGCAGCTAGCTGGCGACCAGACCCGAGCGTCCAAGCCCCGGCGTCAGCCGCGGCGCCGGCGTCAGGCGCGGGCGGCAGCCCCGGCGCGGCGACGGGTCACGAGCGCCTGCAGCCCGGCCACGATGAGCGCCGACACGAACCCGATCGACACGTCGCCCAGCAGCGCGACCTGGAAGCCGTAGAGCGTGATCTCCGGGCCAACCGAGATGCCCAGCTTGTGGCCGATCATGTAGAAGGCCATGAAGGCACCGGCGATCGGCAGGAGGTAGGCGAGCCTGCGGCGCGGTCCGCCGGCCCGTGCGGCCAGGCGCACGGCGACGAAGCCCAGCACGATCGAGCAGGCCATGAACGTGGTGACGAGGGCATAGGCTTGGGGCGGCATGGGGCCAGATGCTAGCCCCGATCGCGGGATCGGGTGGGCCGTCAGCTCCGGCCGCGCACGCTGCCCGACGCGGCGCTGCGGTTGCCGCTGGTGTCCACGGCCCGCACGTAGTAGGACGCGCCGCGGATCGTCGCGATCCGGATCCGCGAGATCCGGGCGACGGCCACCGGGGCCGAGCGGCCGACGCGGTAGATGTAGTACTTCGCGACCTTGACGTTGTCCGTGGACGGGGACCAGTCGAAGGTGACGTAGGCGCCCGACCGGGCGACCTTGTGGAGCGCCAGCGGGCGCGTCGGGTGCAGCGTGTCGGGCAGGGTCTGCACGGTCACGGCCACCGCGTCGCTCGCGTTGCCGACGGTATCGAGGGCGACGACGCTGTACGTGTAGGTGGTCAGCGGGGTGCGGGCCGCGTCGGACCAGGCGAGGTCGGAGGTGGTGGCGATCATCGTGCCGTCGCGGCTGATCCGGTAGCCAACCACCGCGACGTCGTCGCTCGCGGCGCCCCAAGCCAAGTCCACGGTGGTGGTGCCCGCGTCACCGGCGAGGCTTGCGGGGGCGGACGGCGCGGTGCCATCGGCGGTGGTCCCGGC
>JBAXFC010000367.1:0-4299 GCA_037140135.1 Chloroflexota bacterium | reverse complement strand
CCTCCGGGCCGTCTCCGTCCACCAGCCCGACCGGGCCCGCCTCGCCGCCAGCCTCGCCCACCGGCAGCGTCCCGGCGACGCCTGCCCCGTCCGCGGCCGTCGTCTGCGACGACACGGTGACCGGCGGCCCCGCCGCCACCATGGATCCCGCCGGTGCGGACGCCACGACCTACGACGAGATCGAGCACCAGGTGGAGGAGCTGCGGGCGCTCAACGCGACGGCACCAGTCGCGCGCGGCGTCTTCGACCAGGCCGGCCTGTGCGCCTACCTGCGAACGAGCTTCGCCACCGACAATCCGGACGCCCTGGTCGCCGCCACCGAGACCCTCTACAAGCGCATGCTCCTGCTGCCCGCGACGGCGAGCCTCAAGGACCTCTACCTGGCGCTCCTGACCAGCCAGGTCGCGGGCCTCTACGACAACAAGACCAGGACCATGTATGTCGTCTCGTCCTCGGGGAACCTGGGGCCCACCGAGGAGATCACCTACGCGCACGAGTTCACGCACGCGCTCCAGGACCAGCACTTCGACCTCAAGAAGCTCATGGGTGACGCCACCGACCAGAGCGACCGCTCGATGGCGCGCTCGACCCTGGTCGAGGGCGATGCGACCCTGCTGATGAGCCTCTGGGCGCAGGCGCACCTCACGCCCGCCGAGCTCGGCCAGATCGCGGGCTCCGTCGACCCCGCCTCAACGGCGCTGCTGGAGTCGATGCCCGCGATCCTCAAGGACCCGCTCCTGTTCCCGTACACCTCCGGGCTCAACGTGGCGATGGGCGCCTTCACCACCGGCGGCTTCGGCGGCGTTGACGCGATGTTCTCCGCCCCGCCCGAGTCCACCGAGCAGGTCATGCACCCGGAGAAGCTGGCGTCCCGCGAGGCACCGGTGATCGTCTCGTTCCCGTCGGACCTGGCGACGCGCCTTGGCGCCGGCTGGAAGGTGTCCATGCAGGACACGTTCGGCGAGCTGCTGCTGGGGATCATCCTGCGCGAGGGCGGCGCCACTGCTCCCGAGGATGCCGCGGCCGGCTGGGGCGGCGACCGGGTGGCGCTGCTCGAGGGGAGCGGCGGCAAGGTCGCGGTCGTCATGGACGCCTCGTGGGACACCGCCGCCGACGCCGACCAGTACGCCGCGGCACTGGAGCCGATGGTGGCCAGGCTCACGGCGGCGGGCCAGTCCGCGGCCGTCCTGCGCCCGTCCGAGAAGCGGGTGGTGCTGGTCAGCGCCGAGTCCGCGGACACGATGGGCCGAGTCGCCAACGTCCTGGGCCTGGCCGGGTAGCCGGGGCGGCCTGATCCCGATGCAGCCGGCGGACGAGCTCGGCGACGCCTTCGGCGGGCTGCCGGCCCTGGGCGAGGACCCCTGGCGCACGGCCGACTGCGGGTCGTGCGGCTGGGGCGGGGCCGCAAGCGGGTCCGGCACGTGCCCGAGGTGCGGCGCGGTCTCCGTCCCGGAGATGCCATCGGCGGACGAGGTCCGCGCCGCCCGCCGCGTCGAGGAGGGGTAGCGCAACCGGGCGTCCGGGCGCGCCGGGATCGCCACCGCGCCGGGATCGCCGGGGTCGCCACCGCGCCGGGCGTGCTCGGCGCGGCCGCCGCCAGGACGACCTACATCTGCTCCGGCGCGGAGATCCCCAGCAGGCCGAGCGCGTTCGCCAGCGTCACCTTGGTGGCCTGCGCCAGGGCAAGCCGGAGCGCGGATCGCTCGGGCTCGTCCGGGTCGACCATCCGCGCGTCGCGGTAGAAGGCGTGGAACTGCGTGGCGAGATCCGTGGCGTAGGCCGTGATCCCCTGCGTCTCCTCGGTGAGGACCGCGTCCTCGACCACCTCGGGCAGCTTGGAGAGCACGCGCACGAGCGCGGCCTCGGGCTCACCGGCCAGCAGTCCCTCGATGCCGGCCGCCGGGGCGAGCCCTGCCTCGGACGCCTTGCGCAGGATCGACGCGATCCGTGCGTGGGCGTACTGCACGTAGTAGACCGGGTTCTCTGCTGACTGCTTCTTGGCCTGCTCGATGTCGAAGTCGAAGGCGACGTGCGCCGCGCGCGAGGCGAAGAACCAGCGCGCCGCATCGGTCCCCACGGCGTCCAGCAGGTCGTTGAGGGTGATGAAGGTGCCGGCGCGCTTGGACATCGAGACCTCGACCCCGTCGAGCACGAACCGGACCCAGCCGATCAGCAGGACCTGGTAGTGCTCGGGGTCGTAGCCCATGGCCTGGGCCGCGTTCTTGTTGCGCGCGATGGTGCCGTGGTGGTCCACG
Source organism: Chloroflexota bacterium (assembly GCA_037140135.1). GTDB lineage: Bacteria > Chloroflexota > Limnocylindria > Limnocylindrales > CSP1-4 > CAIXZV01. Next base: position 2,044 of record JBAXFC010000367.1, on the reverse strand, counting down.
CCCCAGATGTAGATCAGGTGGTCGAAGCCGCGGCTGAACTTCTCGGTGACGTAGCCGATGTCGGCCGCGAAGTACGTGGTCCGCCCGTCGGACTTGAAGATCACCCGATCCTTGTCGTCGCCATAGGCTGTGGAGCGGAACCAGGTCGCCCCGTCCTGCTCGTAGACCTCGCCGGCGTCCCGCAGGCGCGAGACCGCGCGCGATACCCAGCCCTCGTCGTGGAGCGAGGCCTCGCTCTTCCAGACGTCGAACTTGACACCCAGGCGCGCCAGCGACGCCTCGATCATCCCGCGCACGCGCTTTGACGCCCAGGCGCCGACGACGACGTCGTCCGCGGCGCCGGGCTCGTTGGCGGCGGTCCAGACATCGTCCGGAAGCTCGGCGACGAGGTCCTCGACATAGGCGCCCCTGTAGCCGTCCTCGGGGACGGGCAGGCCACGCTTGAGCGCTGCCACGGATGCGCCGAGATGGTTGAGCTGGGCTCCGGAGTCGTTGAAGTAGTACTCGCGCGTGACCTCCTGCCCGCCCGCCTCGAGGATGCGGCAGAGGAGGTCGCCCACGAAGGCGCCGCGGGCGTTGCCCACGGTCAGGGGCCCCGTGGGGTTGGCCGACACGAACTCCACGTTGACCTTGCGCGGATTGACGGCCGGGATGCGGCCCCAGGCGGCCGGCGCCCCGAGCACGCCCGCGACGAGCGACTCGTACGCGGCGTCGGTCACGCGCAGGTTCAGGAACCCTGGAGGGGCGACCTCCGCGCTGGCGATGAGGTCCGCGCCCGCGCTCCCGCGCAGGGACACGGCGATCGCCTCGGCGATCTGCATCGGGGAGCGGCGCAGGGGCCTGGCCAGCTTCATCCCGAGGTTGGTGGCGAAATCGCCGAACGTGGTGTTGGCCGGGCGCTCGATCTCCACGACCGGGGCCTCGGCCCCGCCCTCGAGTGCCGGCAGGCGTCCATCGGCCACCGCATCGACCCACGCCTGCGCGACCGCGGCACGGACCCGGGACCGGATGGCCGCGGGTGAGGCGACGGGATCGACTGGGCTGGGCACCGGGGCCTCCTCGGGTCTGCAGGTGGGCTGGACGGCAATCGTACCCGCCCCGGGCGGCCGGACGGGGTCCGGCAACCGCCGGGCGTCCACAGCCGGATCCGGGTCCGGCGGCCCGGAGAGCCACGGGGAGCCGGCGGTCATCACCGGCGAGACCCCCCGGTCGGGAGGTCCTCATCCGGTCTCGGGGATCATGTTCGACGCGGGTGCCGCCGGGAGCGCCGCACCTGGCGCCACGCGGCGATGGTCGCGCGGCCGGTGCGCTCCGGCACCGCAAAGGGTTGCGGTGCGGGTCGGCCGGGGCATCGAGTGATGTAAGGCACTATGCAAGGGGTGTACCTGACGGTACGTTTGGCGAGTCTCCCGGTGGTACTTCCGGGTGACACGGTCGCCCCGGCGACCGCTCACGCACCAGGACCTCCGAGATCCGGACGGCACGCGCAAGGTGCGCAACCTCCGCCCAGCCCCACCTCGGAGGTGACGGACACCGCGACGGCTCGGGGCCGGCGCGGCGCGAGGGGCGGCATCGGGATCAACGGCCAGGTGACCGGCGTCGCGGCGATCGCACCAGGGACCGCTCGTGCGACCCGTCACCAGGCGGCCTGGAACAGGGAGACACGAACATGAAGCAGCATCGACTGGGAGCGGTCATCGCCGCGGCGATGATGGTCCTGACGTTCGCCGGCGTCGCGCTCGCGGGCACCGTCAACTGGAGTGGCGTGAACGGCTGGCCGGTGTCGGTCAACTGCTCCGACTCCGCCCCCGGCGAGATCCTGTGGATCTACACGGGCGACTCCGACAGCCCGGTCGTCCTGACGATGAACGGGAAGACGTACACCGGCGAGCAGATGGGCAAGGGCGCCTGGCACATCGTCACCCCGTGGCCCGGCGACAAGCCCAGCGCGTCGGTGGCCTACAGCGGCGACTACGACAGCGGCGTGCTGACGATCAGCCACGGCTGCCCGGCGCCGACGCCCACGCCCACCGCCACGCCGTAC
>JBAXFC010000366.1:0-4315 GCA_037140135.1 Chloroflexota bacterium | reverse complement strand
GGCCCCGGGCGGCCACCAGGGCATCGGAGCCCGGCTCGGGGCGGCGGTACCGCTCGGTCACCGGTCGGCTCCTTCCGTGGTCGTCTCCACGTCCGGCGCCGGGTCGTCTGCCGGCATGTCCGCCGGCGCCAGCTGGGCGCCGGACCCGGGTGCGGCCTCCACGCGGTCAGGCCAGACGCCCACGTGGTCATCCTCCAGGCGCAGTCGCACCCGGCTGCGCAGGTCGAGCGCCTCCACGTGCGCTCGCGGCAGCTGGAGCCTGCCCGCCCGGTCCAGGACCGCGTACTCCTCGCTGATCACCCGGTGCTGGCCGCCCTCGGTCTGCTCGGTGCGCCGCACCGTCTCCGTGCTCGTCCGTCCGTCGCGGATGGCGACCGTCCGCCCGACCTGCTCGGACACGAAGGCGTCGTGGGTGACGATGACGATCGTGGTCCCCAGCTCCCGGTTCACCCGCCGCAGGAGGCCGAAGACGTCGGCCGACGTCGCGCTGTCCAGCTCGCCGGTCGGCTCGTCCGCAAGGACCACCGCTGGCTCGTTGGCCAGCGCCACGGCGATCGCCACCCGCTGCTGCTCGCCGCCCGACAGACGGTCCGGACGATGGGCCGCGCGATCAGCGAGGCCGACCACGTCGAGCAGCTCGAGCGCCCTCGCCCGGCGGCCCTTCCGCCCGTCGAGCACCATCGGCAGCTCCACGTTCTCGAGCGCCGAGAGGTACGGGAGCAGGTTGCGCCCGGTCTGCTGCCACACGAAGCCGACGACCCGGCGACGGAACCGTGTCCGCTCGGCGCCGCTCATCCGGCCCAGGTCATGCCCCGCGACGACCGCTCGCCCGGCCGAGGGGACGTCCATGCCGCCCAGGATCGCGAGCAGCGTCGACTTGCCGCTGCCGGAGGCACCCACGATGGCGATCATCTCGCCGCCGTCCACGAGCAGGTCAAGGCCCTGGAGCGCGACCACCTCGAGGTCCGCGAGCTTGTAGATGCGGACGAGCCCGTCGCACGCGATGACCGCGCCGTCGCCGTAGCGGACGGGGCGTGCGGCGGGTCCGGTGGAGGGGCGCGGGTCGGTCATCACTCGAATCTTCCTCGAAGTGCGGCGGTTGGCGCCACCCGGCGCTGCAGGATGGCCCCGACGACGAGGCCGAGGGCGACGATGGCGGCCATGGCCGCGGAGATGGCGAGCAGGGCCGGGCCCTCGATCGCGAGGGGCACGTCGGCCGGGGCGCCGACGAGATCACCCAGCCCGAGGGCGGGGCGCAGCACGACGAGCAGGGCGATGCCGAGCGCCCCGCCGGCAACGTACGCGGAGACGGCCACGGGCGCGTGCTCGAGGACGAGCAGGCCGAACCCCTCGCGGGCGGTGAGGCCCATCGTCCGCAACCGGGCCGTCTCGGGACCGCGGGCGACCCCGGCCAGCGCCAGCGCGGCGGCAACGCCGAGCGCCGCGTACGCACCGGTGACAAGCGCGGCGAGGAGGATCATGGTCCGCACGGCCTCCGTGACGGGTGCCTGCTGCCGGGCGACGACGTCCGAGTAGCGGCTCACCGTCTCGATGGCCGGTGAGACGGCGGCGACGGCCGCCCGGAGTGCCTCCGCATCCCCGGCGGGAGCCCGCACAACGGCCGACACCGGCACGATGCGGGCGGCCGGGGCTGCGGCCAGGAATCGCTCCCGCGAGACGATCACGAACCCGCGGTCGGGCGGCATCCCGGGCCAGGCGTCCACCACCTTGTCGGCGCGGTACGAGAGCGCATAGCCCTCCACGCTGATGGTGAAGGTCTCGCCCGCCTTCACGCCCCGCGGACTCTCGGCCAGCCGTCTCGAGATGATCGCCGGGATCGGGCCCGGCACGGCGCCGGCCTCGACAAAGCCTGCGGGGTATTCGGGCGCGATCGGCGTGCCTGCCAGCACTCGGGCCAGGTTCCCGGCCTCCACGACGCTGAACAGCGTCTGCGGCCCCGCGAGGCCGAGGGGAACGGTGGACCGGAACTCCCCTGCGGCCGCCTCGACGCCGGGCAGCGATCCCGGCTCGAAGCCGTTGGGCAGCGCCCCCGTCGGCACGCCCAGGCGGTAGTCGCCCCCCAGGCGCTGCCACGAGCCGAGCTCTGCTCCGCGATCGATCGCCCCCAGGGCGGCGGCGGCGAACGAGCCCACCGTCGCCGTTGCCAGCAGCACCAGCAGGACGGCTGCGGTGACACCGCCCTCGGTCGAGCGCCGTGCTGCCAGCATCGGCACCAGGCCGCGCCGGTGGCGCGCCACCCAGGCCACCCCGGCCATCAGGATCGGGAAGCAGCGCATGGCGACGAGGCCCGCAGCAATCCCCACCAGCGCCGGGACGGCCGCCGTCAGCGGGTCAACCGAAGGCGTCGCGCCGCCGCTGCCCGCCGCATGGATTCCGCGCTCCCGGAGGAGCCACGCCGCCCCGACCGAGAGGACGACCACCAGCGTCTCGAACACCAGTCGCCGCGCGCCCGGGCGCCGCACCATGCGGCCGTCCGGGCGCCGGTCCGGGCCGCTCGCGCGCGCCACCGGAAGCACGGTCAGGACGACGACCCCGACGGCCACTGCAACCACGCCGAGGGCGGCCGCGATCGTTGCGGGCCGCGGCCCCACCGGAACCAGCAGCCGGGCGGCAAGCAGCGCGGCCACCGCCGCGGGCAGGGCGATCAGCAGGCCCTCGAGCGCAGCGGGTCCGAGGACCCCGCGGCCGCTCGCTCCCCTGCTCCGGGCGAGATCCATGGTGAGGCGCCGTCGTCGGCCGGCCAGCAGGGCGACCAGGCCCAGCGTCGCGATCCCGACCAGGATCGGCCCGAGCGCGGTGACCGCCATGATCGATTCGGCGGACACCCAGCCCGCCTGCTGCGCTTCGAGGACCGCCAGGAGGCCGGTGCGCATGGCGGTGTCCTGGGCGGCGGTCACGTTGGCGGACGGATAGGCAACCCCGAGGCGGCGGAAGGCCGTGACGAGGGCGGGGACCTCGCGGGACGTGATCAGCGCAGGATCCACGAAGGAGCGCCAGGTCATCCGCAGGCGCCGGCCGGTGGACTCGGCTGAACCCGAGAGCGGGCCGTACGCGCCGTCGTCGAGGACCACGACCGCATCGAGCAGCTGGACCTCTGCCGAGAGCGCCCGGATCACCGGGTGGATGGCGAGCGGATCGTCGAGCCAGTAGTCGGCCTCCGGATCCAGGACCTCGTAGATGCCGGTGATCCGGACGAGGGTGTAGAAGGGTTGCTCCTGGCGGCCGATGAGCGGATCGCCGGCATCGCCTCTGAGCTGGAGCGTCTCGCCGAGGGCGACCCCGAAGCGGGCGGCCGTCGCCGACGAGATGCCGGCCTCGTAGAGCGGCACGCCGGCCATCTTCTCCGGGCCCACGCCGTCCTGGCTGCCGACGGCTGCCGTGGGCGCCGAGCCCGCGGTGTAGCGCAGGTGGGCTCCGATGCCGGGCTGGATCCGCAGGCGCAGGAAGGCCGGATCCGTGGTCGCCTTCTCCACGTGGAAGCGCCCGCTGTCCACGATCTCGTCGGTGCGGTCGATGAGCCCGCGGACCGCCGACGGAAAGGTCCTCCGCAGCGCGTCGCCGGCAAGGCGCACACCTGCAAGCGGGTCCCCGGCCGGGCCGTCCACCACGATGCGGTGCTGGACCAGCACGATGCTCCGGGCCGCCGGCGGCTGGGCGGCGACCTGGCGGACCACCGCATCGTTGCCCAGGACCGTCACGACGCGCGGCGCGAGCGAGGCCAGCAGCGCGGTCGCGAGGACCAGCACCAGCAGCCCGACGGTGGGCGCGATGTCATCACGGAGCCTGCGCAGCGCGAGGATCGGCCAGCCCATGGCTACTCGTCCCTCGCGCGGAGGACCGCGCTGGTCCGTGCGGCCGGGACGAGGCCGCGCAGGATCAGGCCGGTTGCGGCAACGAGCAGGACGGCCAGCACGAGCGTGGGCAGCAGCGCATCGGGCGGGATGACGACCTCCGGGGCGGGCACCGGTGGCTCTCCCGAGGCCGTGAGCGTCGCGAACGGCAGCGCGAGCCAGGCAAGCACGACGCCGAGGGCGGTGCCGAGCGTCAGACCCACCGCCAGCAGCACCACCGACTCGGCGGCGAGCCATCCCGCCATCTGTCTCGGGCCGAGGCCGAGCGCCTTGAGCAGGGCGAGCTCGCCGAGCCGCTCCGAGATGCCGATGCTCGTGTTCACGAGGAAGCCGATCGCGGCGAACACCAGCGACGCCAGCGAGCCCAGGCCCAGGATGCCGATCACGCCGAGGGCAAGCGGGTCCCCCTCGAGGCCGGCCGCCACCGACGAGCGGTCCACCAC
>JBAXFC010000365.1:0-4323 GCA_037140135.1 Chloroflexota bacterium | reverse complement strand
ACCACGCTCAGACCATTGGAGGAGAACCCGGCGGTCTGGGCGACGGCCACGTCATAGCCGTTGGTCTTGAGGGACGCAAGCTCGTCGGAGAGCGTCTTCGCGTAGACGGCGAGGTCCACGGTGTCGGTGAGCCTGACCGTGATCCGGGCGCTGTTGGCGGGCCGCCCGCTCATCGCGGCCACCACGGTCTGGAACCCGGCCTCGCCCTCGCCGGGGATGGAGGTCTGGACGAGGACGACGTTCGGATCCGCGGCGAGGATCGTCTCGGCCTGGATCGCATGGTCCAGCACCGCCTGCGAGCTGGCGCCGGCCGGTGGCGCGATCGTGACCTGGACGATCTTCTCCGAGCCTGCGTTGATGAACGCTGTGGGCAGGAGCGGGGCCAGGGCGCCTGTCACAAGGAACAGGAGCGTGGCGACAAGCACGACGCCCAGCTTGGTCCTGCGACTGCGCAGGGCCATGGCGATGGTGGGGGTGTAGGCCCTGATCCAGAAGCTGTTCCTGGGCTCGCCGTCCTCGTCCACGTTGATCTTGACCTTGTCGATCAAGAGGTAGGCCAGCACCGGGACCACGGTGAGGGCGCACACCAGGGAGGCCAGCAGCGCGAAGGTGACCGTGAGCGCGAAGGGCAGGAAGAACTGCGAGACGAGTCCGCCCACGAAGCCAAGCGGCAGGAAGACGCCCACCGTCGTGACCGTGGCCGCGGTGATCGCTCCGGCGACCTCCCGGGGGCCGCGGATCGCGGCCGTCATACGGTCCTCGCCCAGGGCCCGGTGCCGGTAGATGTTCTCCAGGACCACGATCGCGTCGTCCACCACCCGTCCCACGGCGACGGCGAGGCCGCCCAGGGTCATGATGTTCAGGCTGACGCCGGTCGCCTGCATGACCACCAGCGCGGTCAGGATCGAGAGCGGGATGCTCACCGCGGCGACGAGGGTGGAGCGGAGGCTGAACAGGAACAGGAAGATCGTCAGGATCGCGAACAGGGCGCCGGTGAGGCCCTCGCGCAGGAGGCCGTCGCGGGACTCCTTGATGAAGCCCGACATGTCGTTGACGATCGCGACCGACACGGACTCCTTGTGCTGGTCGCCCAGTTCCTTGAGCTTGGCGGTGACCGCGTCCGCGACGACGACGGTGTTGGCGTTGGAGGTCTTGGAGACCGAGAGGGAGAGCGCGGGCTTGCCGTCGGTACGGGCATAACCGGTGGTCGCGACGCCCTTGAGTTCGACGGTCCCCACGTCGCCGATGGTGACCTTCACCGGCTCCGGGGCCGGTGCGGCCGAGGCGTTCGGGTCGGCGGATGCCGCGGGCTGTCCGTTGCCCGTGCCCGGGCCGGCTGCCGGCATCTTGATGCCGACGACCATGCCGGTCACCTCGTCCACGCTCGAGATCCGGCCGATCGTCGAGACCGGGATCCTGCTCCCCTCGGTCGTGATCTCGCCGGACGGGAAGGTCAGGTTGTTGGCTGCGAGGACGCCCGTGACCTGCGCGAGGGAGACCCCGTTGGCCGCCAGCTTGTCGGGATCGAGCGTGATCAGGATGCGCTGCACCTCGCCGCCGCTCACGTCCACGCTGCCCACGCCGTCGATCCCCAGGAGCGCCGGCTTGATCTCGTTCTGGGTGATCTCAGCGGCCGCGGACAGCCCGTTGTCCGTGGTGGCCGCGATGGACGCCATGATCACCGGCGAGGCGTTGATGTTGAGGGCGGTGACCTGCGGGGAGACGGAGCTGGGCAGGCCAGCGTTCTGGAGGTTCGCCTCGATCGCCGCCTTGATCTCCTTGACGTCGGAGCCGAACGAGAACTGCGCCACGACCAGGGAGAGCGAGTTGGCCGACGTGGACGACACGCCTTCGAGCCGCGGCACGCCGGCGATCGCCCGCTCGATGGGCTTGGTCACCTGTTCGGCGACGTCGGCCGCGCCGGCGCCCGGCAGCGGGGCGATCACCGTGATGACCGGGAATTCGATGTCCGGGAGGAGCTCCTGCTTGAGGTTCCCCCAGGCCATGATCCCGGCGATGAACAGGGCCCCAGCCAGCAGGAGGATCACGCTCCGCTTGCCGACGGCGAATTCCGAGAGGCGGCTCATCGAGGGTCCTTTCCGGGGGCGGCTTCCGGCCCCGAGCTGGTTGACGTGGTGGTTGGCGTGGTGGTTGGCGGTCGCTGGTGGGTCGCCCGCTCGAGGGCGATGAGCGCTTCGCGGACGACCTCGAGGTCGGACTCGGAGAGCAGGCCCAGGAGCTCCCGCATCTGGCGCGCGTTGAGCTCCCGGAACCGGTCGATGAACGTCCGGCCGTCGGCAGTGAGGCCGACCACCACCTGGCGGCGATCGGCTGGATCGTCATGGCGGACGGCGAGCCCGTGGTCCACGACGCGGTCCACGAGACCGCTCACCGTGGACAGCGAGACACCCAGCCGCGTTACGAGGTCGGACATGTGGAGGTCGCCGGCAGCGCCGAGGAGGTAGAGGAGCTTCGCCTGGGGCATCGAGACGTCGATCTCGAGGAACTCCGGCGCGTGGCTGCCGGCGAGGCGCTGCATGAGCGCCTCGTAGCCCGCGATGACCTCGTCTACGACGGCGTCGCGATCGGGTGCAGTGATGGTGGAACTTCCTTCGGTTGCGGCTGATGCTTCGGTTTCACCAAAGCATTCGTAGGTGACGGTATCCCGGATTGGTCGCGCTCGCGGAGACCCGTCCGGGGGGGACGTGGCGCAGGGATCCGGTCGGGCGGTCGGGTACGATCGGCGGCATGCTCGTCCGCCGTCCTGCGGGGATCGGCTAGCACCGTCGTGCCGGCCCAGCCCCTCCGCCACGTCTCCGCCGCTGCCGCTCGACGCTTCCTCGTCCGGCGCCATCTCCTCGCGCCGCCGCGCGGGCTGCCGGCCGAGCCGGCCTCGGTCATGCGGGCCGTGGACCGGCTCGGCTCGCTCCAGTTCGATCCGCTCGAGGTCGCCGGGCGCAACCACGACCTCACGCTCCTGGCCCGGGTCGCGGGGTACCGGCGCTCGTGGACCGATGACCTGCTCTACCGGGACCGGGTCCTGTACGAGACGTACAACAAGCAGTTCTCGCTCGTGCCCACCGCGCAGCTGCCCTGGTTCCGGGTGACCTGGGACGCGAGCCGGACCGCGCACGACGGAGCGGCCTTCGACGAGCACGCGCCCCTGGTGGAGGAGCTGCTCGCGCGGATCCGGGCGGAGGGCCCGCTTTCATCCACCGACTGGGAGTCCCGCGGCGAGATCGACTGGTACTGGCGGCCGACCAACCAGGTCCGGGCGATCCTCGAGGCGCTCGCCGAGGCCGGGATCCTGGGCATCAGCCGGCGTGACGGCAACCGCCGCATCTACGACCTCACGGAACGCCTCTTCCCGGCCGATCTCCTTGCCCTGCGTGTTCCTGAGCGCGAGCAGCGACGGCACAAGCTCCTCTCGCGCTACCGCGGCAACGGCCTGCTGGGCGCCACCGGCGAGTACACGCTCTGGTCCGGGGTGGGTGAGGCGCCACTCCGCCGGGAGCTGCTCGCGGAGCTCGTGGATCGCGGCGACCTGGCCCCGGTGACCGTGGAGGGGGTCAAGGGCACGCGCTACGTGATCGCCGAGGACCTGGCGGTGCTTGACGCCTCCATGGCGGAGGTCGCGGCCGGCGCAGTCCTCGATGACCCCGGGGTCGCCTTCCTCGCCCCGCTGGACCCGCTCGCCTGGGAGCGGGACCTCCTCCACCAGCTCTGGGGGTTCTACTACCGCTGGGAGGTCTACGTGCCCGCGGCCAAGCGCCAGTGGGGCTACTACGTCCTGCCGCTGCTGTACGGGGACCGGTTCGTGGGCCGGATCGAGCCGCGGATCGACCGCAAGACCCGCAGCCTCGTCACGCTTGGCATGCTGACGGCATTGAATCGCCCGCACGAGATGGCCATCCATCTCGAGGGCGCAGTCAACAACGGCTGTACGGTGGAAGAAATCCGCGAGACCCTAACGCATACCGTCGCATATTGCGGTTTTCCAGCGGCGATCGACGCATTGCGCTCGGCCGAAGCGTTCCTGCGCGACAAGAAGTTGCTCTGAACGGACAACCGCCATGCTGAAAAAACTCCTCGGACTACTGCTGACCTTCGCATCGCCCCTGGCCGTTGCTGACTACCCCGACCAGCCGATCCGGATCGTGGTTCCGTTCGCGGCCGGCGGCGGCACCGACGTCATGGGCCGCATGTTCGGCCAGAAACTCTCCGAGGCGTGGAAGGTGCCGGTGGTGGTCGACAACCGGCCGGGCGCCGGGGGCACGATCGGTTCGACCACGGTCGCACGCGCGGCGCCGGATGGCTACACAG
>JBAXFC010000364.1:0-4335 GCA_037140135.1 Chloroflexota bacterium | reverse complement strand
GCGATTGCCGTGGCGGGCGACGCGGCCTCCTCGCTGGGCGCGCTCTCGCGGCCCAACTGGCGCTTCGTGGGCATGGGCAGCTCGCGTTTCGCGGCGCTCGACGCCGCGGTCCGCCTTCGCGCCGCAGGCCTCGACGCCCACGCCGAGACCGCCTCGGCGTCCCTCCATGCACCCGGCGGGCGCGACACCGTGATCGTCGCGATCTCCGCCTCGGGCCGGACGCCCGAGGTCCTCGATGCCGTCGAGCGCCACCACGGGACCTCGTTCGTGCTCGGGCTGACCGCGCGCGCGGATTCACCGCTGGCCCGGTACTCGGACGCCGTCGTGCCCCTGGCCGCCGCCGTCGTCGAGTCGGGCGGAGTCGCCAGCCTCACCTACCGGGCAACCGTCGCCGCGCTCATCGGACTGGTGGGAATGGGGGAGCCGGACGAGACGCGCCGCGCACTCGTGTCTGCCGGCCCGGCGCTCGCGGAGCTGATCGACGGGCGCGGCTCGTGGCTGACCCGGGCCGCCGACATCCTCGACGGAGCCCGCGACGTCCACGTCCTCGGCAACGGCGCGTGGATCGGGGGCTGCGAGCAGGCGGCCCTCATGCTGCGCGAGGCTCCGCGCCTTCCGGCCATTGCCTTCGACACCGGCGACTGGCTGCATGTCGGCCTGTACACGCTCTTCCCGGGCGACCCGGTCCTGCTCTCGACCGGTTCCGCCGCGGACGGCGAGGCCTTGCGCACCATCCGCGATCGTGGTGGCCGCGCGGTCGTGGTCGGGACGCCCACCTCCCCGGATCTCAAGCGAGCCGAGGGCGAGGTGTGGATCCCGCTCCCCGAGACTGCCGTCGGCAACCGTCTCATCCGGTCCATCGTGGAGTCCGCGGTCGCCGAGCTGCTGGCGGCCGAGCTCTGGGGGCGGACATCGGCCAGGCTCGTCGGAGAGGCGCCGGCCGGGGACTGACTCCTCTTCTGGAGCCTTGACCTTTTCGGCCGCTCGCGTAAGCCTGTCACCCGTCCCGCACCCGGCCAACGTTCAAGGGGAGAAACGATCGATGACGAGGACCCTCCGCACCGAGCCCCCGGTCAGCGGCACGGTTGTCCCGCGCCCCGGCCCGCGGCCGGGCCTGAGCCCGGCATGAGCGTGATCGCCCGCCCGCGGGCATTGGTCGCCCGCCCTGCCGGCCGCGCCGACGAGCTCGCAAGCGCCCTGCGCGGGCACGGCTTGGACCCTGTCCACGTGCCGGCGATCGAGATCCTGCCGGCCGCCCCGGACGGTGACCTCGACTACGCCCTCGCCCGGGTGGAGCCTGCCCAGCTGGTCATCCTCACCAGCGCCAATGCGGCGCGATCGACGCTCGACGCCTGTGCCCGGATCGACCTCGACCCGCTGATGCTCCGCTGGGCCGCCATCGGCGAGGAGACCGTCGACGCGCTCCTGGAGCTCGGGATCGAGGACTTCTTCGTGCCCTCGGTCGCCAACGCGGAGATCCTGGCCGCGGAGCTGCGGCTCGACCGGCGCGACGCCGTCCTGCTGCCGCGGGCCGACATCGGCGACTCCGTGCTGCCGGGCGTGCTGCGCGCCCGCGGCGTGCGGGTGACCGAGGCCGTCGCCTACGAGACCCACGAGGCCCCCGAGTCATCCCGGGAGCTGCTGGCGGGCGCCTTCGCCGACGGCCGCATCGAGATCGTCGTCCTGACCAGCGCCTCCTCTGCGCGCGGGCTGGTCGCCCTCGCCCAGGACCCGGGCGTGCGCACCCGGCTCCTCGCCCTCCCCGTGATCGCGAGCGGCAGGACGACGGCCGCCACCGCCATCGAGGAGGGCTTCGCCACCGTCGTCATCAGTCCGGCTCCGGACGCTGCATCCCTGGCCGAATCCGCCGCCACCTCGCTGGGCCTCACTCCGCTGCCTGGCGATCCCCGGTGATCGTCGCCCCCTGTCTCGCGGCACGGGCGGCGGGGGCGCCCTGATGTCCGCGGGCGACGCCGTCCACCCGGGTGGCAACGTGGCCGGCGGCCGTCAGGCCCTGCTGCGCCAGGAGGCCGAGGCCCTGTTCCCGGGTGGCGTGAACAGTCCGGCGCGGAACTTCGCCGCCGTCGGTCGCCCGCCGCTGCTCATCGAGGCGGGCCGGGATGCCCACGTCCGGGACGCGGACGGCAACTGGTACGTGGACTACATCGGTTCCCGCGGGTCGGCGATCCTGGGCCACGCGGTCCCGGCCGTGGTGGACGCGGTCCGAGCGGCAGCCCTCGACGGGATGGCGTTCGGCGCCACCTCGCCGCGCGAGATCGAGCTTGGGGCCCGCATCCGGTCGGCGATGCCGTCCATGGAGCGGCTGCGCTTCGTCTCGTCCGGCACCGAGGCCGTGATGAGCGCGATCCGCCTCGCCCGCGGCGCCACCGGTCGCGACCTCATCGTCATGTTCGACGGTGGCGCCCATGGCCACGCCGACAGCCTGCTCGTGGCGCCCGGCTCCAGTCTCGCGACCCCGTCGGTGCCCGGTTCGGCGGGGGTGACCGCGGGCACGGCCCGGGACACGCTCGTCGTGGAGCGCAACGACCCCCAGGCCATCGCCGAGGTCTTCGAGCTCTACCCGGACCAGGTCGCCGCGGTCATCGTGGAGCCGGTAGGTGTCAATGCGGGCGTCATCGCTCCGGCGCAGGGCTTCCTCGAATGGCTGCGGGACCTGACCGGATCCAACGGCACGCTGCTGGTCTTCGACGAGGTGGTCACCGGCTTCCGGGTCGCCCACGGCGGCGCCCAGGCGCGGTACGGCATCCGGCCCGACATCACGACCCTGGGCGCCGTCATCGGCGGAGGGCTCCCCATCGGGGCCTACGGTGGCCGCAGCGATCTGGTGTGCAAGGTCGCCCCGGAGGGTCCGGTCCACCAGGCGGGCACGCTCTCCGGGCATCCGCTCGCGATGGCGGCCGGCGCCGCCACCCTGGACCTGCTCACGCCGGAGATCTACACCAGGCTCGAGGCGACCGGCACCCGCCTCGAGGAGGGGCTGCGCGAGATCGCAGCGGCAGCCGGACGCGAGGTGGCGATCGGCCGCGTCGGCTCGCTGCTCACGGTCTTCTTCCGTGCCGGCGCGCCACGCAATGGCGCCCAGGCACGCGCCTCGGACCAGGCGGCGTATGCGCGCTTCTTCGGCTCGATGCTGGACCAGGGGATCCTGCTGCCGCCGTCCCAGCTCGAGGCGTGGTGCATCGGCGCGGCTCACGGCGAGGCCGAGATCTCCGCGACCCTCTCGGCCGCACGGCGGGCGTTCTCCGCCTAGGAGTGTCGCCCACCGGTGATCCCGTGGCCGTGGCGCTCAGCCCTGGGCGGTGATCGTCACCTTGCCCGAAACCGGGTCCACGCAGAGCCACATGGGGTTGGAGTAGGACACGCCTGCGCCGGGCTCGGTGACGTTGCCCCAGATCTGCACCGCCCAGCCGCCCGGGCAGTCGCGGGTTGCCTCCTTCGCGTCCACGACCTGCACGTTCTCGAGCTTGGCGCCGGGAACGTGGGCGCCCATGTAGAACTTGAGGGCAAGCTCGCGGGCCTTGGCTTCGGCCTGGGCGGACGTGCACGCCCCGAGGACCAGGACAAGCCCTAGGACGAACGAAGCGCCACCAGACCGCCGCATCACGACTCCTCCGGACCGCGGAACCACCGCTCCCGTGCGACTCGCGCGTTCAGCCGCACGCTCCCGTCCGGGAAGACGAGGACCACCCAGCCGTGGTCGGGATCGTCGAGGTCGCTGATCCTGAGGCCGCGGTGGCGCGCGGCGGCCTCCGCCGGCCAGCGGGGATCGTCCACGCGGAGCGGCCCGCGGTAGATGATCTCGCCGCCGTTCGCGCGCACCTCGGCCTCGCGGACCGCGAGGGCATCGGGCAGACCGGGATCCTTGGCATCGCCGTCGGCCACGACGATCAGCCCGTCGCAGCCAGGGCGGCGCGCAGGGCCGGCAGCTGCCCGATCGTCTCGAGATCCCACGGCGTCCGGAAGATCATGACCGGGTGGCGGAAGCCCACCGCGCGATACCCGGCGAGCACGGACGCGACCTCGTCGATCGTTCCGCCCGCGTCGAGCGTCCCCTCGCCGCTGTGCGGCTGGTGGACGTCGTACCAGCCCGCCCACGCGCGCTCCGCCTCGGCCCGCGACGAGCGGATCACGACGTTGACGTTCACGGTCCGGTCGATGGCCTCGGGGTCGCGGCCCACCTCGGCGCAGGCGGCCCGCAGCAGCGCATCGGCAGCCGCGACCTGGGCAGGGGATCCGTACGAGTTCCACATGTCCGCGTGCCGGGCGACGAGCGGGATCGTCCTGCGCGGCCCCGACCCGCCGACCAGGATCGGC
>JBAXFC010000363.1:0-4351 GCA_037140135.1 Chloroflexota bacterium | reverse complement strand
TCGTCTACGTCCTCGAGCACCCGCTGCTGGCCGGCTTCGACCCGCTCGCCCAGAAGCACGCGATCAGCGACATCGTCATCGAGCACAAGCCGCAGATCGTCCTCTTCGGGGCCAGCCCGCTGGGCCGCGAGCTCGCGCCGCGCGTCGCGTACGCCTGCAAGTCCGGCCTCACCGCCGACTGCACGCGGCTCGAGATCGGCGACTACAACAAGGGCAAGACGGACCTCACGGCGATCCTCAAGCAGACGCGGCCCGCCCTCGGCGGCAACGTCATGGCCACGATCATGACCAAGGACTCGCCGTCCCAGATGGCGACCGTCCGGCCAGGCGTGTTCAAGGTCCCGGCGCCGGACCGCGAGCGCGCAGGCGAGGTCATCCGGCCCGTCGTCACGCTCGACCAGGATGACCTCGGGCTCGAGGCCACGCCGGTCGAGTCGTTCGCGACCAAGGTGTCCATCCGCGATGCGGAGATCCTCGTCGCCGGTGGCCACGGCTTCCGGTCACGCTCGGACTTCGAGACGTACCTGCAGCCGCTCGCCCAGGCGCTCGGCAGGATGTTCGGGGCCAGCACCAAGGTGGCGGCCTCGCGCATGGCGGTCGAGGACGGCTTCACCACCCACGACTACCAGGTGGGCCAGACCGGCCAGACGGTCCAGCCGCGGCTCTATGTCGCGATCGGCATCTCCGGCGCGGTCCAGCACATCACCGGCATGCAGGGATCGGAGATCGTCGTCGCGGTGAACAAGGACCCCAAGGCACGGATCTTCAACTACGCGGACTTCGGGGTCGTGGGCGACATCGAGACCGTGATCCCGGCCCTCGTGAAGGCCGCGGAGGGTGTCGCATGAGCACCAGGCCCATCGACGCCCTGATCGTCGGCGGCGGACCCGCCGGCCTCGCCACCGCCATCCGCCTCAAGGCGCAGCTGGCCGGGACCAACCCCGACGCGTCGGTGGTCGTGCTCGACAAGGCCCCGCGCCCCGGCAGCCACTCGATCTCGGGCGCCGCCTTCGAGCCCGCCTGCCTCGACGAGCTCGTCCCCGGCTGGCGCGACGACCGCCGCTTCATGGAGCACGTGAACCCCGTCCTCCGGGACGAGATGTACTACCTCCTGGGCTCCCGGTCGATCCAGATCCCGCCGCGCCTGGTGCCTGCGTCGATGCACCACACCAACGACGTGACGATCTCGGTGGGACGCCTCATCGCGTTCCTGGCCGAGAAGGCCGAGAAGGCCGGCGTCGAGATCTACTCCGGGTACACCGCCCGCAAGCTGCTCGTCGAGGGCGACCGCGTCACCGGCGTCCGGCTGGGCGAGGTGGGCCTGTCCACGCACGGCGACAAGGCCAACCACCGCCCGTCCGAGGACATCAGCGCCCGCGTCACCATCCTCGCGGACGGCTCGCGCGGCGTGCTGAGCCAGCAGCTTCGCGACCGCTTCGGCGGGGGCAAGAACCCGCAGGTCTACTCGCTGGGCATCAAGGCGCTGGTCAAGTTCCCGGGCGAGAACCGCTACGGGCCAAACCGCGTGATGCACACGCTCGGCTACCCGAACCCGAACTCCGTCTTCGGCGGCGGCTTCCTCTACTCGATGGACGAGCAGACGGTCGCGGTCGGCCTGATCCTGGGCCTCGACTGGAAGTACGGGGACCTCAACCCCCAGGCCGAGTTCGAGCGCTTCCGCAAGCACCCGTTCATCGCCGACCTGCTCCGCGGCTCGGTGACGGTCGCGACCGCCGCGCGGACGATCCCGGAGGGCGGCTACCACTCGCTCGGCCGGCTCGCCGTGCCGGGTGCGATCGTGGTGGGCGACGGCGCGGGCTTCGTGAACATGGAGAAGATCAAGGGGATCCACTACGCGATCCTCTCCGGCATGGCCGCAGCCGAGACCGTCGCTCCCTCGCTGGCCGCCGAGGCTCCCGCCGACGAGGCCGTCCGCACCTCCGGGTACGTGGCGAAGCTCGAGGAGCGCGGCGTCCTGCCCGACATGCGCCATGCCCGGAACTACCGCCAGGCGTTCCGCTGGGGCACGATCTTCGGCGCTCCGCTCTCGATGGTGCAGTCCAAGCTTCCCGTCCGTCTCGGCATCGAGGCCGACGCGAAGGGCACCAGGAAGGGCGCCCGCATCAACCGGCCTGCGCCGGGCGGCATGGACGGCGCGACGTTCGTCGCGCTCACCGGGTCGCTCCACCGCGAGGACGAGCCCGCCCACATGGCGGTCCTGGACCCGCAGAAGTGCATCTCATGCGAGGCGGACTACGCCAACTCGTGCACCCACTTCTGCCCGGGCCAGGTCTACCGGTGGGACGGCGCCAAGATCCTGCTCTCGGCATCCAACTGCCTGCACTGCATGACCTGTGCCGTGAAATGCCCCGAGGAGAACATCCTCTGGCAGCCGCCGGAGGGCGGTGAGGGTCCGCGCTTCAAGCAGATGTGATGGCACCGGCGGCCGCGATGCGGCCGCCGGTTCCGTTTCCGGCTAGTTGAGCCGGACGTCCGGCTCGGGGTCGAAGGACCGCGGCCGCAGGTGCGGTGCCACCTCGTCCATGACGTGGCGGCGGACGCCGGCCACCAGGCCGCACGCGAACTCCAGCGCCCGCTGCTCGACCGGACGGGCCGGCACGTCCATCGCGACGATGACCGCCCCGTCATGCCAGAGCACCCGCCCGGCTATCACCTTGACGTTCATCGCATTGAGCCCGTGGAGCAGCCCGGGGGTTGGCGCGACGTCGCGGACGACCACCGAGTAGACCCGGGCCAGGGCGAACGGGCCGCCCATGGGCCGGGCGCGGAGCTTCGCGCCATCGAAGGCGAACGTCCACTCCTCGTCCACCGGGCCGGCCAGCCCGGTGGCGCCGTCCAGCTTGCGGAGCGCGTCGCCGAGGGCAACCTGGTCGTCCTCCTCTCGGGCGCCCTCGCGAGGGGCGGGCGCGGCCGGCTCCAGGAGCGCGATGCCCAGTCCCGGGTCCGGCAGCGGCCCGCCCTTGCGCAGGAAGCGCAGGTACCGCAGCTCCGATGGGCTCCCGGCGCCGTAGACCTCGCGCAGCGTGCGCACGGCGAGCGCGGCGACCTCGGTGAACGGGACAGGCACATCCCAGGTCCTGCGCCAGTTGCGCCGGTGCTTGGAGCGCGGCCGCGGCGCCTCCCAGCCGAGCCCGGCAAGGCGGCCGTCCTGGTCCCCGTCCAGCCGCCGCGCGCCACGCAGGTACAGGTTGCTCACCGCCTCGGCGAGGATGCCCGGCCGCGTCCGGGCCAACTGCACGAAGTGCGAGCCGTCCGGGTTGTCGGGGAGGTCCCGCTCCACCACCAGGAAGGCACGCTCGGGCAGCTCCCGGAGCGACCAGGCGAGCCGCGCCTCGAAGTCCTCCCAGCCGCCCGCTGCCGGCGCCCCGGCCGTCGCTCCCATGGTCATCGCCGTTCCGTCGCCGTGCTCCATCTCCACCTCCCTGCCGGTCATCCGGCCACCACCACACCCACCGCCACCCCGAGGACGAGGATGAGCGCGCCGAGCGCGCACATCACCGCCAGGCCCGAGCGCCACTCGAGCGCCAGGGGCAACACCGCCTGCTGCCACCAGGCGGGGCTGTCGTCGAAGATGACGAGGTCCACGCCGAGCTCGCGGGCGAGCCCCTCCTCGTCCTCGTCCCGGGTCCGTCGTCCGCCATGCCACGGGATCATCCGGGCAACCTCCGCTGCAGGGCCCCGACATGGGGCCGTGATCGGAGTGGTTCTCAGGTCGTCCTGCCTGTGTTCGTCGTCACGCCCGAAGCATGGTGGGTGGCCGTGACAACAGCCTGTCACAGCCCATCGGCGATGCCGACGTGCCGGGCAGCGGCGGGGGTGGGCCGGTACAGTCACACCGCACCGGGCCGGGGGCGCCCGGCTCGGGAGAGGGAGACACCGTCCAATGACGAAGCGTGCGATCGCGGGGCTGGTCCTGCCGTTGCTGATGGCGGCCTGCGGGGGCTCCGCAGCCACCCCGGCGACAACCACTGCGCCGGCCACGGTGGCGCCACCGACGGTGGCCCCTGCCAGCGAGGCGCCGGCAACGGAGGCGCCCGCCTCGATCGCGCCCGGCACGATCGCCTACCGCGTGGTCAATGCGTCCTCCGGCCCCGTTGACGTCTACATCCGGACCCAGGGCCTCGTCACCGCCGCCCCCGCCGCGATGGCGGTGGCTCCGGGCGCCGTCACCCTCGACTTCTTCCCACCTGAACCCGGCACGGTCGTCGTCCTCAAGGCAGGCTCGGGGGACCCGACCTGTGTGTCGGGCTGCTCGTTCCTCGGCGAGTCGAGCACGAACGCCGGCGAGGGCGACCGCCGGATCCTCGTGGTCGGCAGCGATGGCACGGCG
>JBAXFC010000362.1:0-4393 GCA_037140135.1 Chloroflexota bacterium | reverse complement strand
GACCTCACCCGCGCCATCGAGGCGGCCGCGGCCGGCTGAGCCCGCTCCCTGCCGGAGCGGGGGAGGGGTGACCGTGCCGGGGCCGTTGGCGGTGGCGTCACGAGCGTGGCGGACCGGGCAACGAGGGCCGACGACGCCAGCCCGTGATCACCGACGAGGGCCATCGTGGATGCTCAATGGGCGAGGAAGCCGCCGCACTCTTGCGTGCCCTCGATCCCTGGCGTCGTGGCGCAGGAGCCAAACGGCCCCGGGTGGCTCTCGATGCGCCCCGTCAGCCCGGGCACGGAGTCAGTGACCCAGGTGCCGTCAGAGGCCCGCTGCAGCGTCCCGACGGGCAAGCAGTCCGGCCCGGGGACCGTCACCGGCACGGCAGTTCCACCGTTCCAGGAGAGAGGGCGAACGCGTCCGCGCCTGGAGAGACCTTGACGACCCACAGCAGGTCGTCGCGGCCCGGGTGACACGCTCGACGCTCAGGTACCACGACCTTTCTGAGTCATTCTTGACGTCGAGCGATGTGTCACCCCCGGCGCAGCCGGAACGTGACACAGCAAGGGAGGCTGCGCCGCCGACACCGACGGCCCCTCGAGTGTTGGAAACGAGGCGCGCCAGGGAGATGCAGAGCCGCCACCAGAGCCAGTGCCGCTGGTTTGGGGTTATGGACCTTCATGCCTTGCAGCAGGTGATCTGAAACCGTGAAGCAGGGGGTCAGGAGCGAGATCGTGCAAGGGGGCGGGCGGAACGCCGGAAACACGAAAAGCCGGCCGCCTTCGCGACCGGCTGGTGTCCCGACCCGGGTAAAGGGGCTAGCGGGCGCTCTTGGTCAGGGTGCGACGGCAACGAGTGCAGGCGAGGACCTTCTCGGTCGCGCCCTTCTTCGTGGTGGTCGTCGTGACCTGGAGGTTCGGCTGGTAGCGGCGATGTGCGCGGACGCGGTTCATTCCCGACGACTGCGGGTTGAACCCACCCATCGACACCTTGCCGCAGAAAGCGCAGGCTCGAGACATGGTGGAGGCAATTCCTCGGATCAGGGCGGACACGAGCACACACCGGCAGACCGGGGTGAGCGGGGTGGTATCGTAGCACAGCCTCCGGACGGTTCCGGAAGGCCCGTCGCGATCCGCGCCCAGCCCGTGGATCCCGCGTTCCTGAGGAGGACCTCGACCAGGTGTCCGCTGATCCGATCCCCGGTCGTTCGCTCGTCACCAAGCGCGCCGTCCGGGACCTGGTCCGCACCGCCGTCCTGTCCGTGTACGGGGTGACCGGCTTCGCCGGCGGTGGCTGGGTCGGAGCCCTGCTGGAGCGGATGGGCCTCGCGCATCCCGGCCTGCATGTCGAACTCGAACCCGAGCTGCGTGTCAGCCTCCGCCTCACCGTGGCCTACGGCCTCCCGATCGCCGAGGTCGCCCGCCAGGTGGAGTCGTCGGTCCGCTACACGCTGCGCAACGCGGTCGGGCGGGAGCCTGACGCTGTGGCGATCCGCATCGGCAGGCTGGTGCACGAGCATGGTCTCGCGCCCACGGAGCCGCCGGCCAGCACAGAGCCCGGCCCGTCCGACCTTGCCGCCAGCGGGACGGACGTCGCCTGATGCCCCGCCGCACCTGCGACGGCGCAGGCTTCCTGGCGGCCTTCCGGGCGGCGGTTGCCAACCTCGAGGCGAACGTCGACGAGGTGAACGCGCTCAACGTGTTCCCGGTCCCGGACGGCGACACCGGCACCAACATGCTCGCGACGGTGCGTGCGGCGCTCGAGGAGGCCGACAGGAAGGGCGCGGACAGCGACGCCGCCGCCATCGCGCACGCCATCTCGTTCGGGGCGCTCATGGGCGCCCGCGGCAACTCAGGCGTCATCACCAGCCAGATCCTGGGCGGCATGGCCGAGGCACTGGCCGGCAAGCACCACTTCAACGGCCTCGATCTCGCCTACGCGCTGGAGGCCGGCACCAGGAAGGCCTACAAGGCGGTCCCGCGCCCCGTCGAGGGCACGATCCTGACGGTCATCCGCGAGGCCTCGGCCGCCGCGGTCGCCGCCGCGGAGCGGGATCCGACGATCGAGCTCGTCCTCGCCGCCACCGTGGACGCTGCCGAGAAGGCGGTTGCCAAGACCCCCTCGCTGCTGCCGATCCTGCGCGAGGCCAAGGTCGTGGACTCCGGCGGCCAGGGGCTGCTCCGCCTCTTCCAGGGGGCTCTCGACCTCGCCCACGACCGGGCGACCGGGGGGACCGGCGCGCCCGCCCGCGCCCGCACGGCCACGGCCACCCCCGCCGCAGCCCGCGTGGCAGCCCCCGCCGGCGAGCCCGGCGAGGAGACCGCGTTCGGCTACGAGACCGTCTACCTGGTCCATGCACGGCCCGGGCAGCCGCTTGACGTGGCGGCGATCGGGGCCCACCTCGCCTCGATCGGGGACTCGGTCCTGGTGGGCGGCGACGAGCACCTCGCCAAGATCCACGTCCACAACGAGCGACCGGACCAGGTGATCGCCTACGGGCTCTCGGTCGGGATGCTGACGCGGATCACGATCGAGAACCTCGACACCCAGGCCAGCGATGTGCGCGAGGCGAAGGCGGCCGCATTCGTCGGCCAGGCCTCGGGCGGCGAGGCGGCTGCCGCACCCTCGATGGTCTCGCCGGGCTCGAGCGGCGAGGACGCCGCCGAGACCGCAGAGCCCGAGCCCGGACCGGCCACCCGGATGCCACTCGGCGTCGTGGCCGTCGCCCCGTCAGAAGGCCTCGCGTCCGTGCTGGCCGACGCTGCCGTGCCGTGCGCGGAATGGAGCTCGTTCCGGATCGTGATCGGCGGCCAGACCGCCAACCCGTCAACCGGCGAGCTGCTCGCAGCGGTCAGGGCCACCGACGCGGACGAGCTCCTGATCCTGCCCAACAACCCCAACATCGTGATGGCCGCCCGCCAGGTGGCCGCGATGGTGGACCGCCCGGTGCACGTGGTCCCCACCCGGAACTGTGCGGAGGGCATCGGGGCCCTGCTCGAGCTCCCCAACCTCGCCGGCCGCACGCCGGAGCAGATCGCGGCCGCGATGACGACGGCCGGCCGCGGCCTCCAGACGCTCCAGGTCACCGAGGCTGTCCGCGACGCCACGGTGAGCGGCCACAAGGTCAAGAAGGGTCAGGTCATCGTCCTCGATCCCGACGACGGCCTGCTCGCGGTGGACAACGACGCCACCCGGGCCGTGCTCGCCGCGTTCGGGCGCCTGGAGCCCGGGTTCGGGCTGGTCACGATCTACTACGGCGCGGACGCCACGCTCGACGAGGCGGAGGCGCTCTCCCGGAAGATCGCCGAGGCCGCCCCCGGGCTCGAGAGCGTGGACATCCTCCACGGTGGGCAGCCGCACTACCGGTACCTGATCGCCGCCGAGTGAGCGAGCGCAGGCGGACCCCGTCCGGGAAGGGGAGCCGGCAGCTCCGGCCGCAGGCCGCGGTCCAGGCCGCCGCTCCCGAGGATCCGGTCGAGCTGCTCGGGCTGCCCCTGGGCCTGTGCGGGGTGTCGAACCTGGCCGCCCTGCGGCGGCCGGCGCGCAAGATGGGGATCGACACCGTCCGCGACCTGCTCTTCCACCTCCCGCGTCGCTATGACGACCTGCGGGAGCTGCGGACCCTGCGGGATGTCTACTCGCTCGACGCGGGGACCGTCGCCTCGGTCCAGGTCCGCGTGACCGGCATCAACGTCCAGCAGACGTGGCGCCGGCGGGTCCAGGTGACGACGGCCCAGCTCACCGACGGCACCGAGACGGCGGAGGCGTCGTGGTTCGGCCGCCGCTACATCGAGAAGCGGCTGCGCCCCGGTGACGAGATCCTCGTGAGCGGCAGGATCAAGCACCGGGGCGGCGTCGTGATCTTCGACGGGCCGGAGTTCCAGCCCGCGGACGCCGCGAACCTGCTCCACGTGGGGCGGATCGTGCCCGTGTACCGGCTCACCACCGGGGTCACCGCAGTCCGCCTGCGGGCAGCGATGCGGACCGCGCTCGACCGCGCCGGCACCTTCTACCCGGAGTACCTCCCGGACCCCATCCGCGCCGAGCACGGCCTGCCGCCGATCGCGGAGGCGCTCGAGGCGGCCCACTACCCATCAACCTTCGAGGCGCGCGACGCCGCCCTCCGCCGGCTCGCCTTCGACGAGCTGCTCGCCCTCCAGGTGGGCATGGTCTCCCGCCGACGGCTGCGCGGCCGTGCCCACACCACCGCCGTGCCGGTGGCCCCGGCAGCAGACCGGCGCATCCGGCAGGCGATCGCTGCGTCGATCTCGCGCAAGCTGGGCCACGACGTGGATCTCACCGTCGACCAGGCCGTCGCCCTCGACGAGATCCGCGACGACCTCGCCCGGCCGGTGCCGATGCTGCGCCTGGTCCAGGGCGACGTGGGCTCGGGCAAGACGGCGGTGGC
>JBAXFC010000361.1:0-4395 GCA_037140135.1 Chloroflexota bacterium | reverse complement strand
GTCCGGGCGGGTGCCGCCGAACGACTTGCGACCCGTGTCCTGGCAGGCCGCCGGGCCGCGACGCACCTCGTCCTCGGCGCCGGACGCGTGGTGCGGCGGCGACTGCGCGGCTGAGCACGCCGCCTCGGAAACCGGATACAGTCGGGGGCACTGCCGCTGCCGCGGACGGTCTGCGCGACGGACGCGCGCAACCTTGGGACCATGACCGTGACGACACCAGCATCCGAACCTGCCCCGGACGGCGCCCGGGACCCCGCCGCGGCACCCGCGGCGGCCGGTGCCGCCGCTGCAGCCGGTGCCGCCACCGGGACCCCGGCGGAGCCCGAGGCCATCTTCATCGTCGGCGTCTCCCGGAGCGGCACCACGCTGATGCGGATGATCCTGGGCAGCCACTCGCGGATCGCCATCGCCGACGAGAACCACTTCCTCGGGCACCTGCTGCCGGGGCAGGGTGCGCGTCACGACTTCCGCCGGGTCGGTGACCTTGCCGACGACGCGGCGATCCACCGGCTCGTGGACCGGATGTACTCGGACGACTTCCTGCACGGATCCCGCGTCCGCGAGGCAAGCCCGTTCTGGCGCTGGCAGGCGAAGAAGGTCCCGCGCGAGGAGATGGAGCAGCGGCTCCTGGCCGCCGAGCGTTCTGAGCGGGGCGTGTTCACGGCCGTCCTGCGCGCCTACGCCGAAGGGCGGGGCAGGGCGATCATCGGCGAGAAGACGCCGGCCCACGTGAAATGGGCGGACACCCTGGTCGAGTGGTACCCGACCGCAC
Source organism: Chloroflexota bacterium (assembly GCA_037140135.1). Taxonomy (GTDB): domain Bacteria; phylum Chloroflexota; class Limnocylindria; order Limnocylindrales; family CSP1-4; genus CAIXZV01. Next base: position 3,623 of record JBAXFC010000361.1, on the reverse strand, counting down.
GCATCGTGCACATGATCCGGGATCCCCGGGGCGTCTACCGCTCCGAGCTGAAGCGTCGCAACGGGAACGCGGTGTCGCTCCCGTACCGCTGGCTGGTCAAGGTGCAACTGCTGATGCGGACCTTCATCCTGCTCGAGACGGCCTGGGCCTGGGCGGGCGCCGTGGCCCACCACCGCGACCTGTCGCACCGGTACCCGGACAACTACCGCCTGGTCCGCTTCGAGGATCTCGTCCGGGATCCCGAGGGCGAGATCGGCCGCCTGTGCGCGTTCCTCGGGGTCCGGATGGAGCCGGCCATGCTCGAGCAGAAGGTCGTCTCCCGCGGCGCCCGGCTGGGTGAGACCGGCTTCGATGCGGGTGCCGCGGACCGCTGGCGCGCCTCGATCACGCCCGGCGAGGCCCGCTGGCTCTCGCGGCTGCTCGGCCGGCGGATCGAGCAGATGGGCTACCCGCGGTCGTGACAGCGCTCGGGGATGACGGGACGACCGGCCCGGTCGCGCGCATCGCGCCGACGGCCCCGCTGTTCGGGGTCCGCTTCGACCTGCTGACCCCCGAGCAGCTGCGGGCGTGGATCCGGGAGATGCTCGCCAGCCCTCCCCGCACCCGCCACATCGCCTTCTCCAACTCGGAGTTCCTGCTCGAGGCGCGCAGGAACGAGCGGCTCACGCGCTACCTCAACGGCTGCGAGCTCAACATGTGCGACAGCGTGGGCGTCATCCACGGGATCGCGCTCGTGGAGCGGATCCCGCGGCCGGACCGGCTCTCGGGCACGGTCTTCGTGGCCACGCTCGCGGAGGAGGCCGCCCGCACCGGGGCGACCATGTTCCTGCTCGGCTCGCGGCCCGGGGTCGCGGAGCGGGCGGCAGCGGGTCTCGCCCGCCGTGCTCCGGGCCTGCGCGTGGTCGGCACGGCGGACGGCTTCACGGGCGTTGACACCGTGATGGACCAGGTCCGCGCCACCAGCCCCGACATCCTCGTCGTCTGCCTCGGCAACCCGCTCCAGGAGCGGTGGGTGGAGGACCACCTCGGAGAGCTGGACCTGCGGCTCGTCTGGGGTGCCGGCGGCGCCCTCGACTTCTACTCGGGCGATGTCCCCCTGGCGCCCGACTGGGTCCAGCGGGCCGGCTTCGAGTGGCTCTTCCGGCTCGTCACCAACTTCTCGGTTGCGCGCCTCCGGCGGCAGCTGCGCCTGGTCGGGTTCCTGGCGCTCGTCCTGCGCGAGCGCTTCCGGCGCCGCGGGGCGCGGCCGCAGGCCGGCTGACCCGGTGACGACGACGGCGACGGTGCAGTCCCCGGCGGAGCCGGGAGATCGGGCGGCCCCGGCGGCCCAAGCGTCACCGGCCTCACCGGCCTCACCGGCCTCACCGGCCTCACCGGCCGCGAGCGACACGAGCCTGGTGGACGAGCACACGCTCCGGGACGTGCAGCGCATCGAGCTCGAGCTCCTGCGGGTGTTCGCCCGCCGCTGCGAGGAGGCCTCGCTGCGCTGGTACGTGCTGGGCGGCACGCTTCTCGGCGCTGCCCGGCACGGCGGGTTCATCCCCTGGGACGACGACATCGACATCGGCATGCCGCGCCCCGACTACGAGCGCCTCGCCGGCCTCTGGACCAGCGCCCCGGAACCGGGAACCGCGTGGGAGTCCGGCCGCTCCAACCGGTCCTTCCCGTTCCTCTACGGCAAGCTCGCCCGGACCGACACCAAGGTGGTCGAGACCGCCCTCGCCCACCTCCCGATCCGGCACGCCGTCGCCATCGACGTCTTCCCGCTCGATGGCGCCCCGGGCCCCTGGTTCGGCCGGCGCCTCCACGCCCTCGCGTTCAAGCTGGCAGCCACGACGTTCGGTGCCCGGATCCGGAGGTCGGGACCCCGGCGGTTCGCCGCCTATCCCTTCCGCCTGGTGCCCCGGGGCCTTGCCGACGCGCTGGTGGACCGACTCGTCCGCCGCTTCCCGTTCGACGCCTCCCCGTACGCCGTCAACGGCGGCGGCGCCTGGGGCTACCGGCGCGAGTGCCAGGCGCACGACCGCTTCGAGCCCGCGAGGGCGCTGCCCTTCGAGGACCTCACCGTGCCGGTTCCGGGCCGCTGGCACGAGTATCTCGCGCAGGTCTACGGGGACTACCGCCGCCTGCCGCCGCCGGAGCAGCGCCGTCCGCGCCACGCCGTCACGATCATCGACCTCGGCGGCCTCCGCGGCGCTTCACCCGTCCCGGTCGGCCAGCCGTGCCCGCCCGGGCTTCCGACAACGCAGCCGGCGGCCTCCTCGTGATGCGCCTGCGCCGCGCCGCCCGGCTGGCCGCCGCCCGACTGGGGATCCTCTCGGTCGCCGCGGGGTTCGCGATCGGCCGGCTGCAGCCGATCGGCGGGCATGTCGTGCTGGCGGGTGCGGATCGCCGACGCCTCGGCGGCAACCTGCTCGCGATCGCGCGCGAGATGGAGGGTCGGACGCCGCCCGTTCCCGTGCGCCTGGTGGGATACCGGACGCGGGTCGGGCTGCGTGGCCGCCTCCTCACCGCCCTCGACGCCGCGCGTGCCGGGTACCACCTCGCCACCGCCCGCCTGTTCATCGTGGACAACTCGTTCTACCCGATGAACGTGATCACGCCGCGCCCGGGCACCACGCGTGTCCAGGTCTGGCACGCGGCGGGCGCGTTCAAGAAGTTCGGCTACAGCGCGCTCGCACCCTCCGATGCAGCCGCCGCGGCCGCGATCCGGGGCGTCCCCTTCCACCGCAACTACGACCTGTGCCTGGTCTCCTCGACCGCGGCGATCCCGCACTACGCCGAGGCCTTCCGGATGCCGCCGGCCGTCTTCACCGCGAGGATCGGCATCCCGCGCACCGACCCGCTGTTCGATCCCGCCCACCGCGCCGGCGCGGCCGAGGCCATCCGGCACCGGTACGCGCTGCCCGCCGGAAAGCAGGTCCTCCTCTTCGCCCCCACCTTCCGCGGCGACGCGGTGGCCGACCCCCACCACGACGAGACGCTCGACCTGGCCGCCATGCGCGATGCCCTCGGCGACGCGTGGATCCTGCTGCTCCGCCTCCACCCGCTCGTGCGCCAGGGCGCGGTGCTGGGCCCGGAGCTCGACGGCTTCGTCTTCGACGTCTCCGACTGGCCGGAGATGAACGAGCTGCTTCTCGTCGCCGACATGCTGGTGACGGACTACTCGAGCGTGCTGTTCGAGTTCGCCCTCCTCGGGCGCCCGATGGCGTTCTTCGCCCCGGATCACGAGGCCTACCGCGGCGAGCGCGGCTTCTACCTCGACGTGCCGGCGGACCTGCCGGGCCCCCTGTTCACCGTGACCGGCGAGCTGGCCGCGCACGTGGCCGCCGGCGAGTTCGACACCGCGGCGGTGGACGCGGCGGGCCGGGCGACGGGCGAGGGCGTGCCTGCGGGTGGCTCGGCGAAGGGATCGGACACTCCGCCCGTGCCCGGGGCGGCGCCCGCATCCGGAGCGTTGGCCTGGGCGTGGGTGGAGGCGATGCGGGCGATCAAATCGTCGCAGTTGGAGACCGCCCGTTCGTCCCCCAGCGCCTGGAAGCGGGCGCGGGCGCGCTCCGCCGCGTGTCCATCGAGGGTGGCGTCCGCCCCCACCATGCCCATCGTCGCCTGAAGCTGCAGAT
>JBAXFC010000360.1:0-4420 GCA_037140135.1 Chloroflexota bacterium | reverse complement strand
CCCCGGCTCGCGCCGCAACCGTCGGCGTGGTGGTCCTCGCCCTCGCCGGGATCCTGCCCCTCGTCTCTGCAGTCGCCACGATCATGGGCACGGGTGCCCTGCTGATCGCCGCCTGGCGGACGCTGCGCTCCGGGGAGCAGCCGGTGGCCGGGCAGGCCGACGGCGCAGTCGGTCCGGCGGGGTCCACGGGTCCCGCTGGTTCCGTTGACCCGGGCTGGGCGCAGCCGCTGCCCACGGCCGGCTGAACCGGCGCCGCGACAGCGCGAAAGCTTCGACCGACGCCGGCTCCGGGCCACCCGGGGCCGGCGTCGGCGTGCGCTCCACCAGGCAGGGGCGATGCGCCGCGTCAGCCCCCTGTCGCGGCCTGGTAGGCGGCCACCCGCGTGGCGAGGTTGGCCTGCAGGTCGAAGTAGTAGAACGGGTAGTCGAAGCTGTGGAACACACCGCGCGGGAAGGCATGCGCTCCACCCGGCGACCAGATGTCCACGTCCGGGGTGGAGGTGACAAGGACCCCCTTGGCGACGTCGATCGTCGCATCCGCGTAGTGCGGGATCCTGTGGAATGTCGCGGTCTTGTCGGGCAGCCAGGCACCCAGCGATTCCGAGGCGGCGGCCGTGGTCTCGGACCGGGTCCACGTGATCGGATTGATGACCACGGCGCCCGGCAGGACGACGGGGTTGGGCGAGGCGATCTCGGGCGCCTCGGTGTTGTACGAGACGATGACGCCGGTGTCGTCCGCGCCCGACGCGAACGAGAGCTGCGGGTTCGCATCGAGATAGGCCTGGGTGACCGAGTAGCCGATCACGTACGCCACGATCATCCGCTTCGCGACATCCGGGTGCTCCTTGAGGTATCCGGCGAGCAGGTGGCAGGTGACGTCCGAGCCCTGCGAGTGGGCGGCGATCGCGAACGGCCGACCCCTGTTGAAGTGCTCGATGTAGTGCGCGAAAGCGGCGGTGCCATCCTCGAGAGGGGCACCGTCGATCGCCCGGTTGTGCGCATCCGGCGGCAGGGAGAGCGCCCACATGGCATCAAGCTGGCGGTAGTACGGGGCGAAGATGTTGGCAATCTCCGCGAACGCGCTGGCCTGTCGCCGGTAGGCGCTCTCGGCACCCGCGCGCATGCCGGGATCGGTGACGTCGGCGACGTTGGAACTCGACGGACCCGCCTTGTGGTACGCCGTCGGGTACAGGTAGAAGACGTCCACGGGCTTGTCGAGGACACCGGGATCGAGCATCCAGCTGCCGGGATCGGCGTAGTCCGTCAGCGGCCCCCCGGTTGTGTCGGCATCGATCGAGGGTGAGGGCGCGGCGGTGGCGGTGGCGGGCGGTGCGACCGGGGGCGTGCCGGAACCCGGGCACTCGAGCACCAGGGCGGAGGCGAGCGGACCCGGAAGGCGGCGGCGAACAGACGGCATGCTCGAGCGGCTCCCGATCGGTGCGGGGTGAACGGCGTCGGGTCCAGCGGGCGTGCCATGGACGAGCCGTCCAGCAGGCTTCCCCGGGAGGCCAGTCTCCACGCGGCGGACCTGCAAGGACAGCCCCCCAATCAGGGAAGCCCATCGGGCACGGAGGAGGACAACACCGCCGATCTCATGCACGCCGGGAACGAGAAACGCGGCCCGGGATCCCCGGGCCGCGTCGTCCGATCGAAGGCGGGGCGCCTGGGCGCCCCGCGGGCTCAGGCCCGGCCGAAGTACGTCTTCACCGCCGGCGTGTTGAGGTAGTAGAGGATGATCGCGGCGATCGCGATGCCGATGATGTTGCTGGTGATGCCGCCCACCAGGTTGCCGGCGAGCAGGCCGCCGACAACCGGCGTGACGATGTTCCAGAGGGCGCTGATCATGCCCAGGATCCAGCCGTAGCCCTTGGCGGTCCAGGCGCCGAAGAAGAAGACCAGGTTCAGGACGCCGCCGACGATCGCCATCAGGCCGATGATGATGGCCGCGATGCCGACGGCCGCAGCCGTCTGGGCGTCCGTGGTGCTGGCGGCGATGCCGCCCAGAAGCGCTCCGCCTGCCATCGCCAGGATGCCGGCAAGCAGGCTGAACACTCCGCCGATGAGTGCGAGGATCGCGAGGATCGTGACGCCGGTCGGGCGTGCCATGGGATCTCCCTCCAACAACGTGCAGGCCGGCTGATGCCGCCAGGTCCTGCTCCGATGAGAACGTGGTGCACTGGGCTGCGAACCGGTCAGTCGACGGTGCCGACCTCCTCTCCACGCTGCGTCGATCAGTCCCCCTCGACGCAGTCTAGCGACGGGCGCAAGGGGGTTCCGCGCGACGGCCGAGCGCAGCCGCGCGCCGTGCCCGATGCTGTGCCCCAACGGAGGTGGACCATGACCGATCGAAGCTTCGAGGCCGGCAACCGGCGCTCGACCGAGGACCTGGCAACACTGGTCGCGGCGCTCGAGGGTGACGCCTGGACGACCGACACCGGCGAGGGCTGGACGGTCGCGGTGGTCGTCGGCCACGTGGCCTTCTGGGACCGCTGGCAGGCGTCGCTGTGGAGCGCAGCCGGCGATGGCACCCCGATCGACTGGCCCGAGAGCGCGGCGGACGCGGTCAACGACGGCATCCGCGAGCTGGTCGAGGCCGTGCCCGTGGAGGCGATCGCGGACCTCGCGGTCGCGGCGGCGGAGGAGCTGGACACCTGCCTCGACGGGCTGGCCGACGCCCAGGTGGACGCGGTGCGGGCGGAGGATCGCGGCTGGCTGCTGGACGCCGCCGGCCACCGTGACGAGCACATCGCCCAGGTCCGGTCGGCGTTGGAGTCCGCGTCGGCCAGGAGCTGACCAGCCCTGGTCAGGACGCCTTCACGATGACCCTCCCCGGCCTCGAGGCGGCCCGCTCGTACCAGCGTGCCTGGCTCCCGCGCGACCTCGTGGCAGGCCTCGTGCTCGCCTCGCTCCTCGTGCCGCAGGGAATGGCCTACGCGGAGCTCGCCGGGCTGCCGGCGATCACCGGCCTCTACACGTCGATCCTGTGCCTGCTCGCGTACGCGGCGTTCGGCCCGTCGCGGGTCCTGGTGCTGGGTCCGGACTCCGCGCTGGGCCCGATGATCGCGGCGACCGTGCTGCCGCTGGTCACGGCGGGCGGCGACCCGGGTCGCGCCGTCGCCTATGCCTCGATCCTCGCGCTGCTGGTCGGCGTGTTCATGCTGGTGGGGGCGAGGGTGGGCCTCGGGTTCATCGCGGACCTGCTCTCCAAGCCCACCCAGATCGGCTACATGAACGGCCTGGCGCTCACGATCCTCGTCGGCCAGCTGCCCAAGCTGTTCGGGTTCAAGGTCAACGCGGACGGGCTCGCGGGCGAGGTGGTGGGGTTCGCCGACGGTCTGCGGGCGGGCGACACGGTTCCTGCCGCTCTTGCCGTGGGCCTGGTGGCGGTGGCGATCATGGTCGTGCTCGGGCGGATCCTGCCCCGGGTGCCCGCCGTCCTGGTGGCCGTGGTCGTCGCGATGGGGATCGCCTACGGCCTGGATCTCGGCACGCACGGGGTCAAGCTGGTGGGCGTGCTCCCGCAGGGCCTGCCGCCGTTCGCGATCCCGGTCCCCGACCTGCGCGACCTGCCCCTGCTGGTGGGCGGCGCGGTGGGCATCGCGGTGGTCTCGCTGGCCGACACGATCTCCACCTCGTCGGCGTTCGCGGCCCGGACCGGCCAGGAGGTCAGCGCGAACCAGGAGATGGTGGGCATCGGCGCGGCCAACGTTGCTGCCGGGCTGTTCGGGGGATTCCCGGTGAGCACGAGTGGCTCGCGGACCGCGGTCGCCGAGCGGGCCGGCGCGAAGTCGCAGGTCACGGGGCTGGTGGGCGCGTCGGTGATCGCGGTGATGCTGGTCCTGGTGCCGGGCCTGATGGCGTCCCTGCCCCAGCCCGCGCTGGCCGCAGTCGTCATCGTCGCGTCCCTGTCGCTGGCCGATCTGGCGGGCACGAGGCGCCTCTGGCGCCAGCGCCGTGTCGAGTTCGCCCTCTCGATCGCCGCCTTCCTGGGTGTCGCGTTCCTGGGGGTCCTGCCCGGGATCGGGGTGGCCGTCATCCTCTCGATCCTCGAGGTCTTCCTCCAGGTCTGGAACCCGTACAGCACCACCCTCGGCGACGTGCCGGACCTGCCGGGCTTCCACGACACGCGCACCTACCCCGAGGCCGAGCAGTTGCCGGGCCTCCTGATCTACCGCTTCGATGGGGCGCTGATCTTCGCCAACGCGAGCACGTTCCGGCGGGAGGTCCGCGCGCTGGCCGGGACCACGCCGGACCTGCGCTGGATCGTCGTGGCGGCGGAGCCGATCACGGCCGTGGACACGACCGCTGCCGACATGCTCGAGGAGCTCGATGCCGGCCTCGAGGCTGCGGGGATCAGCCTGGTGTTCGCCGAGATGAAGGATGCGGTCCGCACGGAGATCCGCACCTACGGGCTGGACTG
>JBAXFC010000359.1:0-4423 GCA_037140135.1 Chloroflexota bacterium | reverse complement strand
GGCTTCGCGGTCGGGGTGGGCTTCGCGGTGGCAGTGCCCTTGTCGTCGCCGGGCTCGGCGGTGGCAGCGGCGGCTCCGGCTCCGGCAGCGGCGGCCACGGTGGCGGCAGCGGCAACTGACCCCCGAAACGAGCGAAGCGCCTGGGAGACCAGGCGCTTCTTCATGTCCGCGAGGACTGGGATCAGTACTCGCCCTTGATCACGAAGTACGAGCCGCGGATCGTGCCCGCGAGCTTCGACTTCTGGCGCACGAACTTGAACTTCGGTGCCAGCTCGTCGGGGATCTCCATCCCGTCGGAGAGCTTGAACCCGACCGCCCGCTTGCCGGCGTCATCGATCGAGTACAGCACGTTGACCGACAGGCCGCTCTCGTAGAAGACATAGGTCCAGCGGACGCCCTCGACCACGAACTCGGCAGCCTCGAGCGGGCGCGACGCGAAGACCAGGCCGCGGTCCTCGCGCAGGACACCGGCGACGTAGTCGATGCGCCGCTGGGCCTCGGGATCGGACGCCGGGAGCGTCGTGAAGTCGAGGTTGTGCTTGTTCTTGAAGTAGCGCGCCTCGTTGGCCCGCAGACCTGCAAGGGCGGGCGCGACCGGTGAGGACTCGAGACCGGTTGTCGAGACGGTGACGAAGTCCACGAGATAGGACATGACCTGCTCCTTGCGCCGCAGGGGGTGGGGACGCCCGACGGTTCGGACCCTGGCGCAGCAGCGCTGCGTTCGGGTGATTGTCACCTGTGACCGTCGTGGGCGCTGGCCGCCCCCCCCGGTGGACCGTCCGGTCGCTAGGGCCGAAGCGTTCCCGAGAACACCTGCCAGGCAAGGAGCGTCTTGCCGACCAGGCTGAACAGCATGTACGCGCGCTCACCGTGGAGATAGTCGCTCCAGCGCCCGACCTTCCGGTACTGCAGGACCATGTTGATCGCGAACACGTTGAACGCGATGAACAGCGAGATGAAGATCGCGATGACGAAGCCCGGGATCGGGGCAGCCGAAGGCGCGGTGGACGCCGTGACCAGCGCGATCGCGATCACCAGCCAGGGGACCGCACCCGCGACGCACCCGAACACGTAGTGGAGCCACTGGACCCTGGTCCGGCCCTCGTTCGCGGCCTCCATGCTCCAGCCGAACATGATCATGGCCGCGTTGACCCCGAAGATCGCGACGAGCGTGCCGATCTCGGAGATGCCGGAGAGCATCGCGATGACGACCATCATGACGCTCGAGGAGATGGAGTACTCGACCCAGCGCGCCGGGTTCTGCCCGCGGGCGAGGTGGCGCTCGTAGAAGCCGCGCGCCGGGTAGGCCGACAGGAAGTGCGCGATGGCGCTGCACAGGAAGAAGAGCGCGACCGCAGGGCCGATCGGCAGGTCGAAGACCGCGCGCTGCGCAGGGACGAGGGTCCGCGTCGCCGTGTCGAAGGTGAGGTAGCTGCTCACGACCGGCGCCGTCACGATGGGGCTCCTGGCGAACGAGAACGCCAGGATCACGATGGCCTGGATCGCGTGCAGGATGGCGAGTCGCACGTTCCAGCGGCGGAGGCTCCGGGCCTGCGCAACCGGGAGGCCGGCTGGGATGGTGGCGTCGATGGTGCTTGCGGTGGCGGTCACGCGGGCGTGCTCCTCGAGGAATGGATAGGACGCCCCCGGAGTCTCCACGCGGAGCCCCGGGGCCGTGGTGAAGGACCCTCCAGCGGATGCCGGTGGACAGGCGACCTCATCTGGTCTTCGACCGGCGTGCTTCCTTGGATGGTCTCGTCGGGACGGGCCGCCCAGGGCCCGATCGGCACCGGGGGCCCATACTCCGCCAATCGAAGGGAGGCATGAGAGCCGCGAGGCTCCCGCCCGCGCGGCGTCCCCACCCGGTCGCCAGACCGTCGTGCGGGGCCAATGGCGAGTCCGGCCCTTCGCCGCCCGGCGTGCACGCGCCCACGGAGCGTCCCCACATGGCCCCCAACGCGGTCACCTTCCCGAACCCGTCCGGGGCACAGCCCGGCCTGCGCCGATGACCACGCGCACGACTTCCGTTGCCGGAGAGGGCCGGATCGCGGGCAGCGAGACCTGGGCCGTGGCCGCCGCCGAGTACCGGCGCATGCTGGACCTGGTCCGGTCGCTCGGAGGCGATGACTGGACCCGCCCGACCGACTGCGCGGCGTGGGACGTCCGCGGCATGCTCGGCCACCTCGCGGGGGCCGCGGAGGGCTGGGCGAGCCCCATCGAGCTGACCCACCAGTACTCGCTCGGGATGTGGCGCCTCTGGAGGCACCAGGTGGACGGTCACCTGCCCGTCGATGGCGCCAACGCCGTCCAGGTCCAGGAGCGCGCCGGCGCACCTGCCGCGGACCTGGTCGCGCGGTACGAGCGTGCGATCCCCGGAGCCCTGCGGTGGCGGCGGCGCCTCGGCTGGATCCCGATCTCGATGCAGGACGATGGCGGACGCTTCCGCATGCGCGAGCTGTTCGAGGTGATCCTGACCCGCGACACGTGGATGCACCGGGTGGACATCACCAGGGCGACCGGACGCGAGATGGTCCTCACGCCGGAGCACGACGGCCGCATCGTGGAGGACGGCGTCCTTGACTGGGCGGCGAAGCACGGCCGCCCGTTCAGCCTGGTCCTCGGCGGTCCGGCAGGCGGCCGGTTCCGGACCGGCATGGGCGGGCCCGACCTCGAGATCGACGCGGTCGAGTTCATGCGCGCCCTCAGCGGCCGTGGTGTGCGCGAGGAGATCCTCGGGACGCGCGTCGTCTTCTGAGGGGTTTCGGGTCGCGGGCAGTCCCCGGGCGGGAATGGCGCGGCACCGCGGGCCGCCCGAACAGCCGCAGCGATATTGTGGGCACATGAAGGCCTGGATCGAGCACGAGATCGCCGCCACCGTCGCCGAGGCGCAGGCGCGCGAGGGGAGCGTGACCCGCTGGCGCGCGCCGCTGGTTGCGTACGCGAGCGCTGAGGACCCGCTCTTCCCGCAGCTCAAGCAGATCGTGCGGGCCACCCATGCCACCCCGCAGGAGCTGCTGCCGGGCGCGCGCTCGGTCATTGCCTGGTTCCTGCCGTTCGAGCGCGAGGTGCCCAGGAGCAACCGGCCCCACCGGCACGCGTCGGAGTCCTGGGCCGTGGCCTACGTGGAGACGAACGCGCTGATCCGGGAGGTGGGCGGGCGCCTGACCGACGGCCTGCGGGCGCGCGGCTTCGACGGTGCGGGCACGCCGCCCACGCACAACTTCGACAAAGAGATGCTGATGAGCGACTGGTCGCACAAGCACGTGGCCTACATCGCCGGCCTCGGCCGGTTCGGGCTGCACCAGATGCTGATCACGGCGTCGGGCAGCGCCGGGCGCCTGGGCAGCCTCGTGACGACGGCACCCCTCGAGGCCACGCAGCGGAGCGACCAGCCGGCCTGTCTCCACACGCTCGACGGGTCGTGCACCGCGTGCATGGACAACTGTCCGGTGGGCGCGCTCACGCCCGACGGCTACGACCGTCACGCCTGCTACGCGCTCTGCCTCGAGAACGCGGACAAGCACCAGGGCCACGGCCTCGCCGACGTCTGCGGCAAATGCGTGAGCGTGGTGCCCTGCACCTACCTCGATCCCGTGGCGCGCAGGCTAGCCCGCCCGGCTGCGGCCGCAGCCCCCGCCTCCACCGGGGGCTGACGCCTCGGCATCGGCGCCCGGTCTGGCGCCGCGCGCACGCCGTGTCCACGAAGACAGGGCAGGTCCGCTCTCGGCGCGGCCCCGCTGCCGCAGCGCCTGATCGGCCGGCACCCGGCCGACGGCACGAGCGCGCCATCGCATCCGGCCGGTGACGCGCGGCCCAGGCCGGCCGGTGACCGCGTCGCGCCCTATGGGCTGACGGCCGGGCGCCCGTCCAGGAGCTCGCGAACGCGGGCGGCGAGCGTCTCACGGTCGAACGGCTTGGCAAGGAACCGGGCCGCCTGGTCCACGAGCCCGTCACCGAACACGGTCTCGAACGCATAGCCGGAGATGAACAGCACCGGCAGGCCCGGACGCCGGTCGGTGAGGCGCTCGGACAGTACCCGGCCATTCATGCCGGGCATCACGAGATCGGTCAGGAGCAGGTCGAAGCCCGCCCCGGATTCGGCGATCGCGAGGGCCGCGGCCGGATCACCGGCCTCCAGCACGGCGTAGCCGATGTCGCGGAGCTGGCGCGCGGTCACGGTGCGGACCGCTGGCTCGTCCTCCACGAGGAGGATCGTCTCGCGGCTGACGAGCGTCGCGGGCCGGGCCGTCGCGGGATGGGCCGCCTCGCGATCGACGGCCGTCGCGGGTGCATCCCCGGTGCGCGGCAGGTGGACCGAGAACGTGGAGCCAACCCCGAGTTCACTTTCGACGCTGACGAACCCCCCGGACTGGGCGATGAACCCGTCCACGCTGGAGAGGCCGAGACCGCTGCCCTTCCCGAA
>JBAXFC010000358.1:0-4433 GCA_037140135.1 Chloroflexota bacterium | reverse complement strand
TGGCCGCCCTGGCGGCCGCGCCGTCCGTGGCCGCCCTGGCGGCCGCGCCGTCCGAGAGGTCACGCAGGAGCGCGAGGAGCGAGACCGAGTCGAGGTCGAAGACCGGGCGCGGACCGCCCTGGTAGCCATCGGCCGGGTAGTCGCCGGTCAGCGCGAGGATCGTCGTCAGGCCGCGGGAGAGCAGGTCCCAGCCCAGGCTCTGCATGCCGTTGCGGTTGCGGTCGCGGCAGGCGACGTGGACGATCGTGTCATGGCCGTGGGCCGCGGCGGCCTCGCCCAGGACGTCCGGCGGCAGCTTCGCGAAGCCGCCCGCGTTGTCCGTGATCGAGAGGGCGGTGATCCGCGGGTTGCCCGCGAGGTCGGCGGCCATCTTGAGCGGCTTCGCTCCACGGGCGTCGGCGAGCACGCCGGCCCAAGGCACCAGCTCCACGATGGTGGCGAAGCCTGCGGGGTCGCCGAGGACACGGCGGAGGGCGCCCGGGCCCGTGACGGTGCTCGCGGGCAGGGCGGGAGCAGCCTCGGGCTGCGCGGACATCGGTGCCTCCTCGGCGTGCGCGGCGGGATCGGAGCTGGCGTGCTTGCTCATTGTGAACCTCAGACGACGATCGGCTCGAACAGGCAGCCGTCGGTGAACATGTCGAAGAAGTCAGGCTCGGACTCGAGCTCGACGTGGATGACCCGGCGGACGAGCGCCTCGAGCTCCGCGCGCCGGTCGAGGCCGAGCAGGAGCGCCCGCGCCCCGCCGATCGACGCGTTGCCGACCCGGTGGACACGCTCCTCGGGCACCCGGACCAGGAGCCCGATGTCGAAGGCCGAGGCGACGTCGATCGCATTGGCGAAGCCGCCGGCGAGGTAGACGTGGTCGAGATCCTCGGGTGCGAGGCCGAGCTTGCGGAGCAGGACGCGCTGCCCCACGGCCGTGGCGGCCTTGGCGATCGAGAGGTGGCCGATGTCGGAGCGCGAGATCGTGATCGGGCTGTCCGGGAGCAGGCGCATCTCCGGGATGCGGTCCACGAACGCGCCGCGGTTGTTCATCCAGCCGGCCCGGCGCAGCTCGGCGAGCAGGTCCACGAGGCCGGAGCCGCAGATCCCCTCGGGCTCGACGTCGCCGATCGTGCGCACCACGAAGCGGCCGCCCTCGATCCGGACGGCTTCGATCGCACCGTCGGCGCCGGGCATCCCGTAGCGCACGCCGCCACCCTCGAAGGCGGGGCCGGCAGGGCTCGACGCGGCGAGCAGGCGGTCCCCGTCGGACGCGACGATCTCGCTGTTGGTGCCGACGTCCACGAGCAGGAACGAGCCGCCCCGGGCCATCGCCTCGACCGCGATCAGGTCCGCGGCCGCGTCGGCGCCGACGTGGCTCGCGATCAGCGGGCCGCCGGTGACGCGCGCCTGGGGGTTGAGCAGCAGGCCCAGCTCGTGGGCGCGACGGGTGATCGAGGTCGTGGACGCCGTGCCGTCGCGATACGCGGTCTCGGTCACGGACCGGTAGGGAAGCCGCCCGATCGGCCGGATGTCGAGACCGAAGACGAGGTCCCGCATCGTGGGGTTGCCCACCACGTAGGCGTCCACCAGCTGCCGCCGCTCGATGCCCACCTCGGAGCAGAGGCGCTTGAGCTCATGGTTGAGGGCGCGCCGCAGGGCGAGGCGCAGCTCTCCCGGGACCTCGCCGTCGTACGAGATGCGGGTCATCACGTCCGAGCCGCCGAAACGCTGGGGGTTCTCGATCGCGGCCACGGCGAGGACGGCCCCCGTCACGAGATTGACGAGCTCGATGACGACGGTGGTGGTGCCGATGTCCAGCGCCAGGCCGATCGGGTCGCCGGTCGCGGCGCCGAGGTCGGTCCCGTCATCCGCCCGGAAGCGCCCGTCCACGACGCGGACCGCGGGGTCGGGCGTGGGGATCTCCCCGGTCACCTCGGGCGCCAGCAGGATCCGCAGCCGCCTGCGCAGGATGGCGAACTCGACGTCGCGCTCCTCGCGCTCGATCCAGACCTGGCAGGCGAGCCGGAACTGGGCGCCGAGGAAGCCCTCCTCCGTCGTGCGTGGCGAGAGCTGGTCCTGACCCGCGCGGATCTCGACCACGCACTCGTGGCAGCGGCCGGTCTTGCGACACGAGGCCGGGACCACGACCGAGAGCTGGCTTGCTTCATCGAACAGGAGACGACCGGAGACGAGCGGGCGCCGCTCGGACCCGTGGATCACATGGGGCATCGGGGAGAGTCTACGGGCCCGTCAAGCCACCGGATGGCCCGTCGGCCCGGTTTCGTCAGGACATTCCGCCCTGTCGCCCCCGGATGCGGGGGCATGACGCTGTCCCAGTTCACAGAATCGGAGGAGAGAGCCGTGGCTTCACGCGCCCGCAAACCGGCCCTGGCGACGACCGGCTCCCGCGCACCGCGCTGGGACCGGCTGACGCCCGCCGACTGCGCGCGCCTCCATGACGCCTCGATCGCCATCCTCGAGCGGACCGGCATCGTCATCCGTGACGAGGAGTCCGTGGAGCGCCTGCGGGGCGCCGGGGCGCGCGTCGAGGGACGCGACCGCGTCCGGATCCCGGGCTCGCTCGTGGAGTGGGCGCTGGCCGCCGCGCCCAGGACCGTGACCCTGCACGACCGGGCCGGAACCCCCGCGCTCGCGCTCGAGGGCGACAACATCTACTTCGGGCCCGGCTCGGACTGCATGTCGATCAGCGACCACCGGACCGGGGAGCGGCGGCCGGCGGTGCTCGCAGACGCGGTGGACGGCGTCACGCTCGTGGATGCTCTGCCGAACATGTCGTTCGGGATGTCGATGTTCATGCCGGCCGACGTCCCGGCCGCGATGGCGGACCGCCACCAGATGGCGATCATGCTCCGCCACACCACCAAGCCCCTGGTCGTGGTCACGTACGACGTGGACGCGATGATGGACGCGGTCGCGATGGCCGAGGCGGTCGCCGGCGGTGCCGAGGAGCTGCGACTGCGGCCGCGGCAGGCCTACTACATCAACGTCACCCGCGGCCTGGTCGCCAACGGCGACTCCCTGCGCAAGCTGGTCCTGCTCGCCGCGAAGGGCCTGCCGTCGATCTGGGTGCCCGTCTCGTCCGGCGGCACGACGGGTCCGGTCACCCTGGCCGGCACCGTGGCGATCAACAACGCGGGCGTCCTGGCCGGCCTCGTGGTCGCGCAGCTGGTGCGCACCGGAACGCCGGTCATCATCCCGGGCTTCGCGGGCGAGGCGCTCGACCTGCGCACCATGGTGGATCCCTACGGCGAGCCGGACACGATCGGCTTCGCGCCCTCGCTCGCCCACCACTACGGGCTCCCGATGTTCGGACTCGCCGGCGGCTCCGACAGCAAGGTGGTGGACCAGCAGGCCGCAGCGGATGCGGCCCTCACGATGATGGGCGTGGCCACGGCAGGCGCCCACCTCATCCACGACAGCGGCTACCTCGAGTCCGGGCTCACCGGCAGCCTCGCCCAGGTGGCGGTCTGCGACGAGATCGGCGGCTGGATCCGGTCGGCGCTCGCACCCGTCGTGATCGACGACGAGACGCTGGCGCTGGACCTCATCGACGAGGTTGGGCCGGAGGGGTCGTTTCTGGAGGCGCAACACACCCTCGACCACTGGGCCGAGCGCTGGTATCCCTCACTGATCGACCGGCAGAGCCGATCCGCGTGGACGGCAAAGGGCGGCACGGACCTCGGGCAACGTGCCGTCGCGCTGGTCACACGGATCCTCGCCAGCCACCAGGCCCCGCCGATCCCCGAGACGGCGGAGCAGGCGATCCAGGAGATCCTCGAGCGGGCGGCGACAGCGCCGCGCGCCGAGCACGTCCCGTGACCGACAATCCCCACCACGCGCATTCACGAACCGGAGAAGGAGAGAACATGAGCGACGAGCTGTTCGCGGGTCTTCGTCAGGCGGTTATCGACGGCGACGCAGGTGCTGCCGCCGCCCTCGCCGAGAAGGTCCTCGCGGATGGAGTCGCCCCGCTGGACGCCATCGACAACGGCCTGGTCCTGGGACTCTCCTACGTCGGCGAGCAGTTCGGCCTTGGCGAGCTGTTCCTGCCGGACATGATGCTGGCCGCCCGCGCGATGCAGAAGGCCATGGCAATCCTGGAGCCGGAGCTGGCCCGTCTCGCCACCCAGCGCAAGGTCGTGGGCACGGTCGTCATCGGCACCGTCAAGGGCGACATCCACGAGATCGGCAAGAACCTCGTGGGCATGATGCTCTCCACCAGCGGCTTCGAGGTCCATGACCTCGGCGTGGACGTGGCTCCGGACCGCTTCGTCACCGCAGCCCAGGAGCACAACGCCAACCTGATCGGCGTGTCGGCCCTGCTGACCACGACCATGGCCGGCCAGCGCACCGTCGTCGAGGCCGTGGCGGCCGCCGGCCAGCGCGACCAGGTCAAGGTCATCGTGGGCGGCGCGCCGGCCACGATG
>JBAXFC010000357.1:0-4433 GCA_037140135.1 Chloroflexota bacterium | reverse complement strand
GTAGAGGACGAACACGTTGAACGACCGGGTCCGGATGTAGCGCAGCAGGATCGCGATGGCGATGAGGCCGGACACGAACGACGCGACCACACCGACGAGCAGGACCACCGGCTCGGCGCCGCCGACCTCGCCCTTCACCAGCTTGTAGCCCTCGTAGACGACCGCGAGCCCGGTGATCGGCGTCGCCATCAGGAAGCTGTAGCGGACCGCGTCCGTGCGGTTGAGGCCCGCGAACAGCGCCGCCGACATCGAGATGCCGGAGCGGCTCACGCCGGGGGCCAGCGCCAGCGCCTGGGCAGCGCCGATCCCGATCGCGCCGCGGAGGGTCAGCCGGTCGATGGTGTGGGTCCGGGAGCCCCAGCGGTCTGCGACCCAGAGGATCGCGCCGCCGATGACGAGCAGCACGGCCACCACGCCCACGTGCCGGACGTTGGACTCGATGACGTCGTTGAGGAAGACCGCGGCGACGGCGGCCGGCACCGTCGAGGCGACCAGCAGCCACGCGAGACGGCGGTCGGGGTCACCGCGGAACGATCGGTCACGGAGGGTTGCCAGGCCGGCGGGGATCAGCCGCATCCAGTCGTCGCGGAAGTAGACCAGGAGTGCCAGCAGGGTTCCCGCGTGGAGCACCACGGAGAAGGCCAGCGAGGTGAGGAATGGGTCCTTCCACCCGAAGAGGTACGGGACGATGATCAGGTGGCCGGAGGAGGAGATGGGCAGGAACTCCGTGAGTCCCTGCACCACGCCCATGACGATCGCCTGGAGAATCTGGTCCATGAATCAGGTCCGGGCGGCCGGCACCCGTGAAGGCACCAGCCGCCCGAGGACTCCTCGTTTGACTAGCGGATGAACAGCGGGGCGAGGACGAGGGTGATCGTCGCGATCAGCTTGACAAGGACGTGGAGGGACGGGCCCGCCGTGTCCTTGAACGGATCGCCGACCGTGTCGCCGACGACGGCCGCGGCATGGGCTTCGGAGCCCTTGCCCAGCACGTTGCCGTTCTCGTCCTTGAGGTTGCCGGACTCGATGTACTTCTTGGCGTTGTCCCACGCGCCGCCGCCGTTGTTGAGGACGGTGGCGAGGAGGACGCCGGCGATCGTGCCGACCATCAGGAAGCCGGCGACCGCCTCGTAGCCGAGCAGGAGACCGACGACGATCGGCGCGGCGACCGCGACGATGCCGGGGGCGACCATCTCGCGCAGCGCGGCCCTGGTCGTGATGTCCACGACGCGGGCGTAGTCCGGCTTCTGGGTGTAATCCATGATGCCGGGCATCTCGCGGAACTGGCGCCGGACCTCGACGATGATCGCCTGGGCGGTCGTGCCCACGGCGCGGATGGCGAGGCTGCTGAAGAAGTAGACGAGCATCGCCGCGAGCAGGGCCGCGACGAACACGTTGACGTTGGCCAGGTTGACCGACGTCAGGAGCACGACGCCCTGCTTGCCGGCGGCGATCTGGTTGCCCAGGATCAGGTTGACCTTGTCGATGTAGGCGGAGAACAGCAGGAAGGCGGCCAGGGAGGCGGACGCGATCGCGTAGCCCTTGGTCAGCGCCTTGGTGGTGTTGCCCACCGCGTCAAGGCGGTCGGTGATCTCGCGGGCACCGGCCTCGGCGCGGGAGAACTCGGCGACGCCACCTGCGTTGTCCGTGATGGGGCCGAAGGTGTCCATCGCCAGGATGTACGCGGTGGTCATCAGCATGCCCATGGTCGCGACCGCGGTGCCGAAGATGCCGCCGACGTTGGCGCCGGTCGTCGTGTTGATGAGCCCTGCCTGCTCGCCGAGCCAGTGGCTGGCGATGAGCGCGATGCCGATCGTGATCGCGGTGACGGCCGTGGTCTCGTAGCCCACTGCGGTGCCGCTGATGATGTTGGTGGCAGGGCCGGTCTTGGACGCCTCCGCGATCTCGCGGACCGGGCGGAAGCCGCCTGCCGTGTAGAACTGCGTGATGTAGACGAACGCGACCGAGGTCAGCAGGCCCACGATGCCGGCGAAGAAGAACCAGAGCCAGGCAGGCATGCCGTTGGAACCTGTCGCGGTGCCGGTCTGCATCATCACGTAGGTGGTGACGCCGAGGCCGATGACCGAGAGGCCCGCGGTGACCCAGTAGCCGCGGTTGAGGATGTTCATCGGGTCCTCATCCTCCTTGCCGCGGATGAAGAACGCGACAGCCACGATGGTGGCGAGGAGGCCGAAGGCGCGCACGACGAGCGGGAAGAAGATCCAGGCCTCGGGGTTGGCCCAGTGGGCGTCGGACGCGATCTTGTAGACCGCGACGCCGAGGATCATGGCGCCGATGTTCTCGGCGGCGGTGGACTCGAACAGGTCGGCACCACGGCCGGCGCAGTCGCCGACGTTGTCGCCGACCAGGTCCGCGATCACGCCTGCGTTGCGGGGGTCATCCTCGGGGATGCCCTTCTCGACCTTGCCGACGAGGTCCGAGCCGACGTCCGCGGCCTTGGTGTAGATGCCGCCGCCGAGCTGGGCGAACAGGGCCACGAAGGAGGCGCCGAAGCCGAAGCCGACGATGAGGAACGGCGCCTGGTCGATCCCGATGTCGGAGAACAGCGCCTGGTAGAGCGTGAAGATGCCCCACACGCCGAGGAGCGAGAGCGCCACGACGAGGAAGCCGGAGACCGCGCCGCCACGCATGGCGACCTGGACGGCCTCGACGAGGCTGCGGCGGGCGGCCGCTGCGGTCCGCACGTTGGAGCGGACGCTGATGGTCATGCCGATGATCCCGGAGGCCATCGAGCACACCGCGCCCACGAGGAAGGCGAAGGCGGTGAGGGCGCCGATGGGTCCGCCGGCGAGCTTCGGCACGTCCGCCACGGCCTCGTTCTCGACGAGCGCGATGACGATGCCGATGACCACGGCGGCGACGACGGCCAGGATGCCGATGGTCGTGTACTGGCGCTTGACGAAGGCGTCCGCACCCTCGCGGATGATGTCGCCGACGTCCTGCATGGCCTGCGGGCCCTTGTCCCGGCTCAGGACATCGCGCGCGAGATACAACGCGAAGAGGATCGCGACTATCCCCGCGATCGGAACGAGCAATTGGAGCGTTTGGGCCATCAGGTTTCGCCGAGCCTCCTGTGCACGGTTCTTGGACACGGGTGCAACGTGGTCGAAGTCGAGCGCCGCGGGGCCGGTTGGACCGGTTGCTGGGGCCGCGCGCATCGACGCTTGGGCATCGCCTGACGGGGGTTCGGCACGCATGGGAACCGCCACGTCCGGCGCGACGAGTGTATGCGTGCGCGATCGGGCGGGTCAAACCGGATCCGGGGCCCGGCGCATGCCTTGCAGGTGACCGTGCGGCCTATGCATCACGCCCGGCCGACACCTCTCACGGGACCAACGGCCCTGTCGATCAACAACCGTCGGGCCATCCCCACTCGCCGGCGCAGCACCGCCCTGCGGGGCACCCGGGGGCCGCGGATCCACGACCCCTATACTCCCCGCTCGTGGACCGCCGCTCCAGCCTCGGGTGTCTGTTCGAGCTCATCGAGACGCTCGTGCTCACCTTCGTCATCTTCTTCGTCATCCAGAACTTCATCGCGCAGCCGTACCAGGTACAGCAGAAGTCGATGGAGCGCACGCTGGAGCCGGGGCAGTACGTGCTGGTCGACAAGCTCACCCCGCGCTGGGACAGCTACAGCAGGGGCGACGTGATCGTGTTCAATCCGCCCGAAGCGTGGACGCCGGACCCGACGCCGTTCATCAAGCGGGTCATCGGCCTGTCGGGCGATGTCGTCGAGGTCAGGGACGACGGCCTCGTGTACGTCAACGGCATCGCGCTCGACGAGCCGTACACGTTCAAGAACGCGGCCGGGGTCAACGAGCCCACCCAGGTCTCGCCCGACCAGACCCGCTGGGTGGTGGACCAGGGCAAGCTGTTCGTGATGGGCGACCACCGCCAGGCATCGGCGGACTCGCGCGAGTTCGGGACGATCGAGATCTCGGCGGTCATCGGCCGGGCCTTCCTGCGCTACTGGCCGTTCCCGACCTTCGGCATCCTCCAGACTCCTGCCTACGCCGATATTCCGGCGCCCTGATCGAAGCGGGAAGCAACCCATGACCCCCGTGCTGATGATCGTCGCGGTGCTGGTGACCGCGGGCGGTGTGGTCGCGGTCGGCGCGGCGAGTCCGCGGCTGGCGGCGATCGGCCTCGCGATCGCCCTGCTCGGGTCCTGCCTCGTCGCCGATCCGCTGCCGGGGCTGGTCGCCATGCTCGCCCGCCTCGCCGGCGCCGGCCTCACCGCCTACCTCTGCTGGATCGCCCTGCGCCGGGCGCCCGGCTCCCTGCCCACCGCGTCGCTCGAGTGGCCGGGGGCGGCCGCCATCGCCGTGGTCGCCCTCACGGCGGGCTTTCTCGCGGCCGGCAGCCTCGGTGACGCCCTGGCGGCCGGCCCGGCGGACGGGCCCGGACTGGGG
>JBAXFC010000356.1:0-4447 GCA_037140135.1 Chloroflexota bacterium | reverse complement strand
CGCGGCGGATCTTCAACGCCCACCTTGCCGAGACCATCGACATGCTGCGCCTCGTCGTGGACGAGCCGAGTCCCGTCTGACGGCGCCGCCTCCGGCCCGCGTGCAGGATCGGCTCGCGAAGCCGGCCGGACGGGAGCATCATCCCCAGCAGTCGGGGAGCAGGAAGGAGGAGAGTTCCGTGGTGTCTCCGCGCTACAGCGTACTTCGCGACCTGGCGGCGCTGGTCGTGATCATCCTGGCGTGCCCCGCCGCCCTGTTCGGGGGCTCGATGCTCGGCTGCGTCGGCCAGGGGTTCAATGCCGGCTGCGCCATGACGGCCATGTTCGTCTCGCCGATCCTGCTGCTCACGGCGGGCCTGGTCGCCGGGCTCATCACCCGCGGCTGGACCGGCCTCATGCTGGTGCTGATCGGCACCCTGCTGGGCATGTCCGCGATCCTCCTCCTGTCGTTCGGGGTTGGCCAGCCGGTGCCGCTCGACCCCATCTCCGGGGTGATCGCGACGGTCTGGTTCTCCGGTCCGATCGCGATCGGCTACGGGATCGGGCGCCTGATCATCCACATCGTCCGCAGGGGCGAGGACGAGGACGAGGACGAGGACGAGGGGGCCGCTGCCGCGTCGGCCTGACGCCTCCGCGCGGACCCCGTCAACGCCTAGCAGATCCGGGGCAGCTGCTCCCCGACCAGCATGTCCACGATCCGCTCCGAGCCCACGATCGTCCGGATCGTGACCATCCCCGGGTGATCGGCTGTCACCACGCCGATCGCCACCGCCTCAGCCCCCTCGGGGGTGGCGCGCATGGCCGCCAGCACCGCATCGGCTGACAACGCCGCCACGATCGCGACCAGCTTGCCCTCGTTGGCGACGTGGAGCGGGTCGAGACCCAGGAACTCGCAGGCGGCGCGGACCGGGCCCGGGATCGGCAGCTGGTTCTCCTCGGGCACCATGCCCACCGACGAGGCAGCCGCGATCTCGTTGAGTGCGGAGCTGAGGCCGCCGCGCGTGGGATCGCGCAGGACGTGGATGTCGGGGTCCACCGCGAGCATCGCGGCCACGAGGCCGTTGAGCGCCTGCGTGTCCGATGTGATCTCAACCTCGAACTCGAGGCCCTCGCGGACGCTCATGATCGCCACCCCGTGGAGCCCGATCGGCCCCGAGAGGATGACCACGTCGCCCGGAACGGCCCGGTCCGCCGAGGGCCGCACGCCGTCAGGCACGAGGCCGATGCCCGCGGTGTTCACGAACAGCCTGTCCGCGCTCCCGCGGCCCACGACCTTGGTGTCGCCGGTCACGATCCGCGCGCCCGCCCTGGCCGCGGCGGCTGCGGCCGAGGCGGTGATCAGCCGCAGCTCCTCGAGCGTGAGCCCCTCCTCGATGATGTAGGCGAGGCTGAGCGCCACGGGCTGCGCGCCCATCATCGCGAGGTCGTTGAGCGTGCCGTTGACCGCGAGCTCGCCGATGTCGCCACCCGGGAACCGGATCGGCGAGACGACGAAGGAGTCCGTCGTGAAGGCCAGGCGCGAGCCGGACACCTCCACGATGGCGGCGTCGTTGAGCACGCCACCGGGCGCCGCGACCGCGAGGGCCGGCGCCAGGACGTCGCGCATCAGGGCATTGGAGAGCTGCCCCCCGGAGCCGTGGCCCAGGATCACGCGCTGGTCCTCGGGGATCGGTGCCGGGCAGTACGCGCCGTTGGCGTCGATCGTGACGGGGGCGTCGGTATCGGTCATCGACCGGCCTCCTGCTGGCCGGGGGCCACGCTGATGAGCTGGATGGGCGAGAAGCCGCCGGCGATGCCGAGGCCGCGGCCCGCCGAATAGAAGGCCGCGCAGGTCCCCTCGGAACTCACCATCGGTGCGCCCAGGGGCTTCTGCTGGTTGCACAACGTGCCGTAGGCGGCACAGTCGAGCGGGGTCTTCTCGCCGGTCAGGATGGCGCCCGCGATGCAGGCCGGGTGCTCGTTGGTCGCGATGTCGCCGACCTCGAACTTCTCCTCGGCGTCGAAGCGGGCGAACTCCGGGCGAAGCCGGTAGCCGGACATCGGGATCTCGCCGATGCCGCGCCACTTGCGCGGCCCGACCTCGAACACGGCAAGCATCTGCTGCTGGGCGAGCGGCACGCCCTCGCGGGTCACGGCGCGGGTGTACTGGTTCTCGACCTCGTACCGGCCCTCCTCGAGCTGGCGGATCGCCATGTGGATCCCCTCGAGCAGGTCGAGGGGCTCGAAGCCGGTGACGACGATCGGCACCTTGTACTTCTCGGCGATCGGCTCGTACTCGGTCCAGCCCATGATCGCGCAGACGTGGCCGGCGGCCAGGAAGCCCTGGACCTGGTTGTTGGGCGAGTCGAGGAGGGCGGTCATCGCCGGCGGCACCAGGACGTGCGAGACGAGCACGCTGAAGTTGTCGATGCCGCGGCGGGCGGACTCGGCCACGGCCATCGCATTGGCGGGTGCGGTGGTCTCGAAGCCGACGGCGAAGAAGACGATCTGCTTGCCCGGGTTGGCGATGGCGATCTTGAGCGCGTCGAGCGGGCTGTAGACGATGCGCACATCGGCGCCACGGGCCTTGAGGGCGAGCAGGTCCGTGGTGGAGCCGGGGACGCGCAGCATGTCGCCGTAGCTGGTGAAGATGACGTCCGGCCGGGCGGCGATGGCGAGGGCCTTGTCCACCTGCTCGAGCGGCGTCACGCAGACCGGGCAGCCAGGTCCGTGGATCATCCGGACGCCTTCGGGCAGCGCCTCGTCAATCCCCTGCTTCACGATCGTGTGCGTCTGGCCGCCACAGACCTCCATGAGGGTCCACGGGCGCGTCGTGATCCGGTGGATCTCGGCCAGGATCTTCTTGGCGAGTACGGGGTCGCGATACTCGTCGAGGTACTTCACCGCGGCGCTCCATCGAGTGACGCCGGCGGCAGGGCCGGGTTGAAGGTCAGCGCTCCGGGGGCGTCGTCGGACACGATGGCAAGGCTGTCCATACCCTCGCCCATCGTCATCAGCTCGGGCCCCATGACACCCATCTCGTCGAGGATCTCGAGCGTCTTGAGCGCCTCCGCCTCATCGACCTTGCTGATCGCGAAGCCGACGTGGACGATGACGTAGTCGCCCAGCGCGATGTCGGGCAGGTAGGCGAGGCAGGCGTCCTTGCGCACACCGCCGAAGTCAACCTTGCCCATCATCAGGCCCGCCTCGTCGCGGATCTCCGTGACCCGCCCAGGGATCCCAAGACACATGCTGCTCAGCCCTCCACGTGGGACGCCGTGGCGCCCGATGCAAGTCGTGCCGCGCCGACTGCGGCCTGTCCGTAGCTGACGCCCCCGTCATTGACGGGGACCATCCGGTTGATGAACACCTCGAAGCCGTCGGCGGCCAGCGTGCGCAGCAGGCCCGACGCCAGGCGGCGGTTCTGGAACACGCCGCCCGACAGGCACACGATACGCACTCCGGTCGTGTTCTTCGCGTCGTCCAGGAGCGCCCGCGTCACTTCGGCGATCGTGTCCTGGAAATCGGCGGCCAGGCGGCCCGCACTGCGACCCCCGGCCCGACCCTCGAGCAGGGCGGCCAGCGTCGGCCGCGGGTCGTAGACGGCGAGGCCGGCCACCCGCTCGATCCGGTACGGCAGCAGGACACCCGGCCGGTCCCCGGCGGCCAGCTCGAGGTCGATCGCGGCCTGCGCCTCGAACTCGGCGACGTCGCGGATGCCGATCAGCGCGGACGCGGCATCGAACAGGCGACCCGCCGAGGACGCCACGGGAGCGTTGAGCGAGCGGGCGACCTGGGTGCGCACAAGGGCCGTCTCGCGCTCGTCGAGATGCGCGAGGAACGCCGCCGCCGGCCCGTCCGGGGAGGCGTCGAGGGGCGTCCCGCCGGGCACATCCTCCGCGCCCAGGAGGTAGCCCAGGGCCATCCGGTAGGGCTTCCGCACCGCGAGGGCGCCACCGGGCATCGGGGCCCGGCCGAAGCGCCCCAGCCGCCGGTAGCCGGTCAGGTCCGCCAGCAGCAGCTCGCCGCCCCAGAAGGTGCCGTCGTCGCCCATGCCCAGGCCGTCATAGGCGACGCCGAGGAAGGGGCCGGCGATTCCGTGCTCGGCCGCGCACGAGGCGACGTGCGCATGGTGGTGCTGGACGGCGATCCGCCGCTCTGCCGGGAACTGCGCGAGGGCATGCTTGGTGGAGAGGTACTCCGGGTGAAGGTCGTGGACGACCACCTCGGGCTCGAGCGCCAGGAGCCTGGAGAGGTGGGCAAGGCCGTCGGTGAAGGCGCGGTGGGTGGCCAGGTCCTCGAGGTCGCCGTTGTGCGGGGCGACGTGCGCCCGCGTGCCGCGGGCGAGCGTGAACGTGTGCTTGAGCTCCGCGCCGACGGCGAGCAGCGGGACCGGCGTCGCGATCGGGAGCGGCATGGGCTCGGGGGCATAGCCGCGGGCCCGGCGGACCACGGACTCGCGCCGGGCC
>JBAXFC010000355.1:0-4453 GCA_037140135.1 Chloroflexota bacterium | reverse complement strand
CGGCTGGCCCGTTGAGACGGTCATGCTCCCGGCCGGCGAGGCGGCCAAGCGGCTGCCGGTCATCGAGGAGGCGGCCCGGGACCTCGCGCGGCGACGCGTCGAGCGGCGGGAGCCGCTGATCGCCGTGGGCGGCGGCGCGCTGGGCGACCCCGCGGGCTTCCTCGCGGCGGCCTACCTGCGCGGCGTGCCGTGGATCGGGGTCCCCACCACCCTGGTCGCCGCAGTGGACTCCTCCATCGGCGGCAAGACCGGCGTTGACCTGCCCGAGGGCAAGAACCTGCTGGGCGCCTTCCACCATCCGTCCTCGATCGTGCTGGACGTCGCCGCCCTGCGCACCCTCCCGGAGCGCCAGCTGCGGGCGGCGCTGGGCGAGATCGTCAAGATGGCCGCGCTCGGGGACGAGGCGCTGTTCGCCACGCTCGAAGCCGATGGCGAGGCCGTCGCCCGGGGCGACGCCCGTGTCTTCGAGACCGGCGTCGTCGCCGAGCTGGTGGAGCGCGCCGGCTGGGCCAAGGTGGCCGTGGTCTCCGCGGACGAGCGGGAGACCGGCGGCACGACGGGACGGATCTCGCTGAACCTGGGGCACACCGTGGCCCATGCGCTCGAGGCGGTGGACGGGTACGAGAACCTGCTCCACGGCGAGGCGGTCGCGTATGGCCTGCGGGCGGCCTGCCAGGTCGGCGTCGCGGTGGGCGTGACGCCCCCGGAGCGTGCGGCGCGCATCGGGCGGCTCCTGGACCGGCTTGCGCTGGGCGCCGCACCCCTCGCCTGCGATGCGGCGGCGGTGGTGGCCGCCACCGGAACCGACAAGAAGCATGCGGGCGGGCGGCTGCGCTGGGTCCTGCCCACCGCGGACGGCTACCTCGTCCGCGACGACGTGCCGGAGGCCCCCGTCGAGGCCGCCGTGCGATCGATCCTGGCTGGAGCGGAGACTGCGTGAACGACGACGAACAGGACGGCGGGACCCGGGTGCGCCCGACGGCCGGCCAGCGCGACGACGCTGCCCTGGAGCTGGCCCGCGTCCGCGACCGGATCGACGAGCTGGACAAGCGGATCGTGGAGCTGCTCAACGAGCGTGCGGCGCTCGGACGCTCCGCGGGACGGGCCAAGCACGTGGCCGGCCGGCGGGCCGTCCGCGACCCGGAGCGCGAGCGCGAGGTGCTCCTGCGGGTGGCGATGGCCAACGGGGGGCCGCTGGCGCAGGCCGACCTCCTCTCCGTCTACCGGAGGATCCTGTCGGCGACGCGGGGCGTCGAGCACCGGGACCGGGAGCGGGCTGGTGACGGGCAAGCAGGCGACTGACGACGGCGCCGGCGGGGAGCTCTTCCTGCCGGTGGTGACGGGCTCTGCCCGGCCGGATCCGCGGGTGCTCCCCGCGACGCCGGTGACCCGGTTCGCGCCGGCCCCCACGGGCGACCTGCACCTGGGCCACCTCGTCAACGCGCTCTACACCTGGGGCATCGCCCGCGCGACCGGCGGCCGGGTCATCCTGCGCATCGAGGACCACGACCGCCAGCGCTCCCGGCCGGAGCACGAGGCCATGATGCTCTCGGACCTCGAGCGGCTGGGCCTCGTCCCGGACGAGCCGCCCATCGCCACCGTCCGGGCCGGCCCCACGCCGTTCCGCCAGTCCGACAACGGGCCGGCGTACGAGGCTGCACTCGACCACCTCCGCGGCCAGGGTCTCGTCTATGCCTGCGACTGCGCCCGCTCCACCTTCGCGGCCTACGAGGAGGAGCGCGGCCGGGCGTGGCGTGGCATCGGCTGCCCGGGCGGCTGCCGTGCCCGCACCCTCCCCGAGGCCGGCGGGACGGGCCTGCGGGTGGCCGTGGGCGCGGGTTCGGAGCGCTGGGTGGACCTGCTTGCAGGTCCCGTCTCCGACGAGCCGGCAGCCGGTGGGGACCCGCTCGTCCGGGACAGAGTGGGCAACTGGACCTACGCGTTGTGCGTGGTGGTGGACGACCGCGACCAGGGCGTGGACCTCGTGATCCGCGGCCGGGACCTCCTGAGCGCGACGCCGCTGCAGCTGCGCCTCGCCCGGATCCTCGGGCGCGAGACGGCGCCCCGGCTCCTGCACCATCCGCTCGTCCGGCGGGTGTCCGGCCAGAAGCTCTCCAAGTCCGAGGCGGACACCTCGGTCCGGTCGATGCTCGACGCCGGCGCGACGGCGGCGGAGCTGTTCGGGCGGGCCGCACGACTCGCGGGCCTGCGCGCTTCCGACGCACCCGTGGCGCCCGAGGACCTCGGCGCGCTGTTCGAAGGTGCGGCGTGACCGGGCAGGCCCGCGTCCGGCCGCTGCTGCTGGTGGACGTGGACGGGGTGCTGCTGGTCACCCGCGGCAGGGACGATGACGGGCAGCCGGCCCACGCGCCGTTCGTCGTCCCCGAGGCCGGGCGCTGGCTCACCGAGCTCGCTGCCCACTTCGACCTGTGCTGGGCGACGAGCTGGGAGCACGTCGCCAACGAGGAGATCGGGCCCGCCATCGGCATCGGGCCGCTGCCGGTGATCGAGTTCGACATGGACTACGCCACGAGCACGCCCAAGCTGCGCAGTGCCGCGGCCTTCGTCGCCGATCGTCCATGCGCCTGGATGGACGACGACCTGGGCTGGGACGCGATCGCCTGGGCGGAGGGGCGCGCGGCGCCGACCCTGCTGGTGCACATCGACGGCACCGAGGGGCTCACCCGCATGGACGTGGACGCGCTGCTCGAGTTCGCAGCCTCGCTCTGATCGTGCGCCGCTCCACCCTTCAGCGGGGTGGGCGCACCCAGCCGCCCGAGGCCCGTTCGACGACCAGCGCCCCGGCCAGGGCGACATCCTCGCGCCAGGGCCCCCCGACCACCTGGACGCCGATCGGCAGGCCACCGGGTGCGGTCCCGCCACGAACCACCACGGACGGCCAGCCGGTGATGTTGTGGACGTCGCTGTACCCGTCGGCGAAGTCGGGCGCAAGCCCGGCGCCGTGCGGCACCGCGGGCAGCGGCATCGCCGGACAGACGACCAGGTCGAACGGCGCCAGCCAGCGCAGCATCCGCGTGCGGAGATCGTCCACGTGCTCGATGAGGGCGGTCAGCTCGTCGCCCGACATGGCGTGACCCTCCGCGAACCAGGGGCGGGTCTCGTAGGATCCCAGGCCGGGCGTGCCGGCCCCGTTGACCAGGCGACGCAGCCAGGCGTAGCCGTCGGCGCCCGCCAGGCGGCGATACACCTCGCTCGTCGCGGAGATGTCTGGCGGCAGCGCCGGCTCCACGCCGGCACCGGCGTCCTCGAGCGCGCGCCCGGCTGCCTCGACGGCGGCAATGGTCTCGGGTGTCGGCGTCTGCACGCCGTTGTCGGTGAAAAGGGCGACCCGGAGGCCGGTGACGGTCACCGATGCCGGGGCGCCCAGCGGCACCGGAGCGATGTGCGGGTCCTCGCCGTCCGGCCCGGAGATCACCGGCAGGACCAGCGCGAGATCCTCGACCCGTCGGGCCATCGGGCCCAGCTGGGTCAGACCGTCGAGCAGGCCGCCCGGGCCCGGCCAGTGCCCGGTGCGAGGGACACGGCCGCTGGTGGGCTTGATGCCGGCGATCCCGCACACGTGGGCCGGCTGGCGGATGCTGTTGCCGGTGTCGGAGCCGATGTCGAATGGGGAGCAGCCCGCCGCGACGGCCGCCGCAGGCCCGCCGCTGCTGCCGCCAGGTGTGCGGGCGAGGTCGTAGGGGTTGCTCGTCCGGCCGTAGACGTCGTTGTCGGTCTCGTTGGACCACGTGAACTCCGGCGTGTTGGTCTTGCCCAGGAGGATCCCTCCGGCGGCCCGAAGGCGGGCGACAACCGTGGCATCGCGGACCGGCAGGCGGTCGCGCCAGCCCGCCGTCCCCGCAGTCGTGACGACACCGGCCGTGTCGAGCGAGTCCTTGAGCGTGAACGGGATCCCGTGGAGCGGCCCCCGGACATCGCCGCGCCGCCGGGCCGCGTCCGCCTCCCGGGCCCGCTCCCGTGCATCGGGCGCCAGTTGGACGACGGCGTTGACGGCGGGGTTGACCTCCTCGATCCGGGCGAGGCACGCCTCCACGACCTCGACCGACGATGTCTCGCCGGCCGCGAGCATGCGCGCGAGATCGGTGGCGGACCGGAAGTGGAGCGGCGTCGGATCGTCCATCGATGCGAGTCTACGGCGCCTGTCACAGCTCCGGCCCCCGCTCCCACGGCGCCGCGGCGAACAGCTCCGGGCGGTGGGTGAGGACAAGCAGGGTCCGCCCCTCGGCCGCCGACGGCAGGTCTGCGACGAACGCGCGGGCGGCGGCCTCGTCGAGATGCTCGGTCGGCTCGTCAAGGATCAGGATCCTGACATCTGCAAGCAGTGCACGCGCCAGAGCCAGGCGCTGCCGCTGGCCACCCGACAGCCGGGCCCCGTGCTCCCCCACCCCGGTCGCGAGGCCGCCGCCCGCGCGTTCGTCGCAGACCTGCCGTC
>JBAXFC010000354.1:0-4463 GCA_037140135.1 Chloroflexota bacterium | reverse complement strand
GTGGACGGCTGGGCCGGCTCCACGACGCGCGGTGCCGAGGCGGGGGCGGAGGAGATCGACTCCAAGGCGGTGACGGCCTGCGGGGCTGCCTCAGCCGCGAGGACGGTGCCGGTCGGCTCCACCGCGGTCAGCCCGTGCGCGACAGGCGCGGGCGCGGTTGCGGCGAAGACGGTGGCGATCGTCGCGATGCCCAGGACGAGGGCCAGGCTGGCGGCTGCGGTGCGGCGGGTCGAGGTCTCCATGGCCGCAGCATCGGGGTTCGAGCCTCCCGGATCGACGGCCCGGATGTCCGGTCCCGTCTAGGACGGTGTGCCGGGTACCAGCGTGGTCTGGTACCGATCCGTGCGGAGTGGTGCGGTTCCGGCGTGGTACGGGCCTATGACCCCTACCAATGGCGAGAGGGGAATCAAACGGCCGGCGGGGGTCCCGCCGGCCGTTCGCCGCTCGATCCGGGTGGCTACCGGAGCACGAGGAAGGCGTCCACATCCACGCGCCCGGAGGCCACGACAACCTTGACCGTGTGCGTTCCGGGCGACGCGAAGTTGATGACGTACGCCAGGTTCCGGTACCTGCTCGCCCCGCCGAGCGCAAGCGTCGTCTTGAGCACGCCGTCCACGTAGACCCTGGCCTTGCCATAGGCAGATCCCTTCGTGGTCACGAAGGCGAACGAGCGCGCGCTCGTCTTGAACGACGCTGACGCGCCCGCGATCTTGCTGTACTTCACCGAGCCGCCCGCGAACGTGCTGCCCGACTTGGTGGTCCATGTGCCCGTGAAGGTCGCCGACGTCTGCTGGTAGACGACGGGAGTGAGCACCGGTCCGGCCAGCACCCCGGTCGTGTTGCCGGAGTTGTCCCACGCGAAGACCGCGTACTGGTTGGAGTAGTCCGACGTGTTCGATGCCAGCTTCCACGGGTGCAACCTGGTCACCGACGTTGTCGTCAGGACGCCGGCGAGCTCGAACCCCGCGCCACTCCTCGAGATGCCGAGGTTCGAGGCGCCCACACCGCTCCCCGCGTCGGTCGCGGTCCACGCGACCTTCACGGGCACCGCGTAGGAGCCGAGCGTCGTGCCCGCGACCAGACTCTGCGTGGGGGCCGTGATGACCGGGACCATGGCATCGACGCTGATCCGCTGGACGGTGGTGTCCCAGCCGCCGTCGTAGGCCGTGATCTCGTCGGCGATCCAGACCGTGTCGGAGCCGGCCGGATCGGTGGCGACACCGACGTAGTCGCCCCAGCGCTCGCCGTACGAGTAGGCGGTGTCGCTGCTGTCCACCTGCGTGCTCGCGGACGTCGTGACACTGTCGGGGTCGATGCGCGCCACCATGGTGCGCGTGTATTCCGCCGCGGACGACTCGGTCCAGCAGACGATCAGGGCGCCGTTCGTGGTGAAGCCCACGCCTCCCATGTAGGCATCCGTGCCGAGGCCGGCCCCAAGGATCACGTCGGCGACCTTCGTCGGGGCGGCGGAGGCCGTGCCGAGGACCGTCACCCGGGCGTAGTCATTGATGCCGTCGTTGTACGTGGAGACGAAGGCCAGGCGGTTGGACCGCCAGATCGCGTCGGTGAGCCGCGCGGTCACCGCGTTGGCGATGGTGTCCGGCCCGGGCTGCCACGGAGCCGTTGGCACGCCGTCGAAGACACCCGGGAGGAGGAGGCTGGTGGTGACGTCCTGCCAGACGACGGCCCCGCCCGGGGTGGCCAGCCGCGCATACAGCAGGTCACCGGTGTTGGCGTCTGAGGCAACCAGCTGCGCGCCGGCCAGCGACCCCTGCGAGATGGCAGGGCGGATGCTGTACGTGTCCGGGTCCGGACTCGTCCACAGGGCCTCGGAGCCGGTGTTGCCGGCGAGGATGTCGGACCACTTGAAGGTGAGGATGCTCGCGCCCAGGAACGTGAGCTTCGTGTAGTCGAACTCGTTCGCGGTCAGCACGATCGTGTCCGAGGTGGAGGCGAGGCCCGGGTAGTCCGGCAGCGTGGCGTGGGTGCCGTCACCGTAGCCGTAGGACAGGATCTGCCAGCTGCCACGCGGGTCCGGGCCATCCGAGATGGCGAGGTTGAGCCACGCGGCATCGACCGTCGCCCCGGGCTCGATGTAGCTGAGCAGGACGCCCACCCAGCGCCCGTGGGCGGCGTCCCAGATGATCCGCGGGTCGGCATCGGACTCGGCGGTGGAGAGCGCGAACAGCGCCCACGTCGGCAGCGACAGGAGCGCGTTGCCGGAGCGGTCGTAGATGCGGATCCTGCTGTTGACGCTCTGGACGACGAAGCTGGAGTTCACGGCCACCCAGGGATCCGGTGGGTCGAGGAAGATGCTGTCGCTGGACTGGTTGAGGCCCTGCCAGCCGGCGACCGCCTGCGGTGCGTCGAGCGCGGGCCCCTTCGGTCCGCCGGCGCTGCGCAGGCGGGTCGGCTGCTGCAGGGCGGTGCCGGCGGTCGGCGTGCCTGCGGGGATCGTCAGCCGCCGGTGGGTCGAGGCCGGGCGGACCACGCCTGCCGCTGCTGCGGCCGCCTGGGTGGCGTTCACGTGACCGCGGTCCAGGACCGCACCCTGTCGCTGGGTGACGTGCTGCGCCCCGGACGCGGGCACTCGCGCTGTCACGGGCATGGCGCCCACCGCCGATACCAGGAGGGCGGCGATGGCGGATGCAGCCGCCAGGCGCCGGATGGTGTCGATTTGCCGCATTGCGTCACCCCTGCCGCATTCCCGCCGGACCACCCGTGGCGCCCGTCGCGAGGATGGACGATTGTGCCTCGTTCGGGGCGCCGCGTCTCGGCCAGTACCGGGGAGTGGTCAGCCGCGGGTGCGCCGCTTCGCGTCCCGGAGACGGGCGAGCGTGTCCTCGCCGGCTGCGGGCGAGGCCGGCGCTCCCGTGCCGGTGCCGGCGCTGCCGCCAGGCGCGGAGTCCGGCGGAGGCACAGGGGCCCTCGCAGGTGTGGTTCGCGGCTTCGGTGCCGGCTCCTCTGGCAGCGCGACCGCCTCGTGGTCCACCGATGCCAGGGCCTCGTCCCGGGCGATCGCCTCTGCACGAGCGGCGGCCTCGGCCGCCGACCGATCGCCGGCATCGCGCAGCATCGCCGTCCGGGCACCTGCGCCACCCGCGCGGCCGCGCGCCGAGAGCATGCCCTCGGCTGTCTGCGTCCGGGCGGCGACGCGGCGTCCGCGGACCGTGTCGGAGATCCAGCGCCGCCCGTCCGCGAAGTCGCGCCGTCCCAGCGAGACGCGCCGCAGGGCCACATCCAGCGGCCAGAGGAGCAGGGCCAGCACCAGCAGCCACGGCCAGAGGTCGGTCGCCCGGTTGGTCGCGCGCAGGTTGTGGAGCCAGGCCGCGGCCGGAGCGTCCACCACCGTACCGCCGGTCGCGGCCCTGATGGCGGCCAGCAGGGGCTCGTTCGCACCCAGCAGCCGGTACTCGGCCGGCGTCGGGGCGACCAGGCCCAGCGTCCGGCCCAGCGGCTGCTCGCCCGGCTTGGTCTGGCTCACGCGCACCGCGTAGGCGCCGCTCTGGAGGTTGGCGACCGGGGTTTCGTACACGCCCGGCGCCACCTGCGAGAGGTCCACGCTCACAGGCTCGAGGTCCGGCCCGACGAGCGCCACGGACGTGCTGTAGAAGTCGCGCGGCGAGCCGTCGGACGCGACGCTCTCGACCCGCAGGAAGGTCCGTCCGGCGCGATCGACGAATGACGCCTCGATGCCGCCGCTCTCCTCGCCGGGGAACGTCCAGCCCACCATCTGGCTGAAGAACTTCGAGAAGCCCTGCCAGCCGATCCAGTTCTTGGCCCAGCGGCCCGTGGAGTCCGATGTCCACGCCACCGACCGCCCCAGCCCGTACTGCCACTGGGCGAGGAGCGGGTCGTCGCGGGCGGTGACCAGCACGGTCTGCGCGGCGGGCTTGGCGGTCGTCCCGTTGTAGCCGAGGAGCTGCGGCATCCCGGTCTCGAGGCCGCGCAGGATCGGCGAGCTGGAGGTCTGGATGGGGAAGAAGGACTCCTCCACGATCTGCTGGCCGGAGACCTGCTCGGTCTCCTTGAGGAAGATGTCCGGGATCGAGGCCGGGTTGGCCGCCGCATAGAAGCGGCCGCCGCCGTTCTTGGCCAGCTGCTCGAGGAACGGGTTGGCGCCGCCGCCGGCGCCAACGGTGGAGAGGGTGATCCCGTCGGCCTTCATCTTGGCCAGGATCGCGTCGTACTGGCCGCTGCTGGACCAGCCGTCGGTGAGCAGGATGATGTGGCGCCGCGTCGCCGATGCCTTCTCGAGCGACTGGACCGCCTGGTCGAGCCCGGAGTAGATGTTGGTCTGGCCCTCGGGCTTGATCGCCGCCAGCGCGCCCTGCAGGTCGGTCAGGCCGCCCAGCGGCGCCGTCTGGACGACCCAGTGAGCGGCCGAGTCGAAGGCCACGACCCCCAGCTCGTCCTTGGCCGTCAGCGCCGACGCCGCCCGCAGGATCGCCTCCTTGCCGATG
>JBAXFC010000353.1:0-4471 GCA_037140135.1 Chloroflexota bacterium | reverse complement strand
CCGTTCGGCTGGCTGCTGACGGCGGCCGTCACGGCGCTCCAGGTGCTGCTCGCGGCGACCGGGATCTGCGTCGGCTGCCGGCTCTACTTCCTGCGCTGGTGGGTGCCCTCCCTGTTCGCGCGTGCGCTCGGCCGCGTGGAGCACCTGGCACCCATGGACGTGCCGGCCATCAACCGGATCAACTAGGGGTTCGCTCGGGGTTTCCCGGACCGGAGCCCGGGGGACCGCTCGGGGTTCCGGCTGGCCCGCTGCGGGTGACCCGCCCCCGGCTCCTCGGGGTCGAACCCTGCAGCGCGACCCCCGGATCCACCACCGGTCGCGTGCGGAGCCTACGGGAGAACCCCCTGTCACGCAGGTCCTGGGTCCTTGTCCGGGTACCCCACAGGTACCAGTCACTATCGGGGTGGACCCCGACTCAGGCCGGCCGCTCCCGGGCCGACAACCAAGGCATGAGGACTCGTGTCATCGCCCTCCGCTCCGCTCCTGCGATCACCCCCCGCATGGCCGCTGCTGCGATCGTGCTTCTCGCGGTGATCCTGGCCGGGACGACGGGCGTGTTGCGGGTGAGCGTTTCGGGAGAGCCGCCGGCACTCGCGGCTTCCACCGTTTCGCGTTGACGGCTCAGGTGGGGGTCGGTCCCACCTGAGCTGCCCCTCTTGCGGAGAGCGCCGCGGGCCATGTCGGTGGCCCGCAGCGCACCACCTGCCGCGGGGTACCACCCCGTGTCGGCGGGGTGGGTGCCACCACGTTCGTGGATTCGGGGCGCGTCGCTTGCGGGCGCACCCAGTGAGCCATGTTCCCTGAGCCTGCCCCTAGGGGACTATCCGGTCATCGCCGGATGCGCTCCCGACCTGAGCCTGCGGCGGATCGAGAACCCCGGACCGACCCCCGCCCAGTACCCCAGGGAGCCACCGACATGGCACTCGCCGCACTCGCGACCCGCCGCCCCATCACCGGACCCATCGCCGCCACGGACCAGCTCCGCCGCCGGATGCCGGTACGGGCGCTGGTCGTCCACCAGGCCGAGGTCGTGCGGGCCGGCGTCTCCACGCTCCTGACCACCGCCGGCCTGTGCGAGACGACGCACGTGGCCTCTGCCTTCGAGGCCTTCCGCGTCGCCGGCGCCACCCGCCCCGACCTCATCCTGTTCGACTTCCGCCAGGGCGAGGGCCCCGAGGCGACCCGCCTGCTGGCCAGCCTCTGGCCGCGCCCGCGCCTGGTCGCGCTGGTCGCCGCCGGCTCCCAGATCACCCCGGAGGTCTGCCTCCGCGCCGGCGCCGACGCCGCCATCGCCATCGAGAACGTGTCGGGTGGCCAGTTCCTGGCGACCGTCGAGCACGCGATCGACGGCCGCGGCCCGGCCATCGCCGGCTTCCCGCGGACCGGCCCGCACCCCATCGAGTCCGACATCGACGAGAGCCCCACCGCCATGCTCACGCCGCGCGAGCGCGAGATGCTGTTCCTCATCGGGGAGGGCCTCTCCAACCGCGAGATCGCCGAGTCGCTGGTCCTCTCGGTCAAGACCGTCGAGACCCACCGCGCGAACCTCTCGCGCAAGCTCAACGTGCGCTCCCGCGCGGGCCTGATGCGCCTCGCGATGGGCATCCGGCTCGGCGCCGCCAACCCGACGACCGCGCTCTAGCTCCGCGCTCCCGCCGGCCAAGGGAGGCCCACGCCATGATCCCGGTCACCCGTCCTGACGGCAGCACCCTGCTGATCAACCCCGACCGCATCGAGACGGTCGAAGACACCCCCGACACGGTCATCACGATGGCCGACGGCAAGAAGCTCCTGGTCCGTGAGTCCGCCTCCGAGATCGCCGACCGGTTCTCGGCCTACCAGAAGGCGATCCGCACGCCCAACAGCCGCTTCGGCGGCCGGCGTGAGAGCGATCCGCCCGAGGCGATGGACCCGTCGCTCTACCAGCACCCTGGGCGCGGCACGGTCACGAACCTGCGGATCGCCCACGCGTCCGACGAGGACGCGCGGCCATGATCGGCATCATCATCGGCGTCGGGGCCGTCATCATCACGTTCCTGCTCAAGGGCGTGAGTCCGGCCATCCTGATCAACCTGCCCTCGATCTTCATCGTGATCGTCGGCTCGATCGGCGCCGTCATCGCGTCCTTCGGCCTGCCGGCCTTCAAGACGATCCCCAAGACCTTCATCCTCGCGACCAAGCCCTATTCGGGCAACCTGGTCGACACGCGCATCATGCTGGTGGACTTCGCCAGGCGGGCCCGCCAGAGCGGCATGCTCGCCCTCGAGGGCGACGTCGAGCGGCTCGAGGACCCGTTCCTCAAGCGCGGCCTCCAGATGGTCATCGACGGCATCGAGCCCGAGCACGTCGAAGAGGTCCTGAACCTCGAGATCGAGGCGCTCCAGCGTCGCCACTCCGTGGGCCACCAGCAGTGGGGCCTGTGGGCGGGCTACGCGCCGACCTTCGGCATCCTGGGCGCCGTCATGGGCCTGATCGCGGTCATGGCCCACCTCTCCGAGCCCGAGAAGCTGGGCGCCGGCATCCAGGTCGCCTTCATCGCCACCCTCCTCGCGGTGGGGCTCGCGAACATCCTGTTCATGCCCATGTCGGTCGCCCTCAAGGGCCGGACCGCCGCCGAGGTCAACGAGCGCACGATGGCGCTGACCGGGATCCTCGCGATCCAGGCCGGCGACAACTACCGCGTGGTCGAATCCAAGCTCGACACATACCTGTCCACCGCCGACCGCGCCTCCATCGCCGCCCGGGCTGCCGGGAAGACGGACGGTGCCCCCGTCGGCGCGGCGGCCGAGGCTGCCTGATGAGCAAGAAGCACAAGGGTGGCGGCCACGGCGGCGATGTCCACGCCGACGAGCGCTGGCTGATCACCTACGCCGACATGATCACGCTGCTGCTGGCGGTGTTCATCGTCATGTACGCACTCTCGGACACGAACCTGCGCAAGTTCAACGCGTTCGCGCAGTCGCTGTCGTCGGCGTTCAACACGGACGTCTTCTCCGGCACCAGCCAGTTCACGATCTCGGCCGGCGTCGAGGTCGCGCCCGAGACCGGCAGCCAGCAGAGCGGCGTCGGCTTCGTCTCCGGCCAGACCTCCGCCTTCAAGGCCGCGATCAAGGACTACGCGATCGAGCACGGCCTGGGCGACAAGGTCTCGATCACGGAGATCGACAACGGCATCTCGCTCAAGATCACGACCGACAACCTCCTGTTCGCGGCAGGCCGCGCGCGCCTGCTGGACACCGAGCTCCTGGGCCGCATCTCCGAGTCGCTGCGCGGCATCCCGGGTGTCATCGAGGTCCGCGGCCACACGGATGACCAGAGCCCCAACGGCGCCCTGTTCGCCAACAACTTCGAGCTCTCGGTCGCCCGCGCGATGGCCGTCATGGCCTTCCTGCGCGAGGCCGGCATCGACGAGGGCCGGATGCGGATCGCCGGCGCCGCCCAGTACGAGCCGATCGTGGCCAACGACACCGAGGCCAACCGGGCGCGGAACCGCTACGTCGAGATCCGGGTCCAGGAGAACGTCTCGGCCAGCCCGAGCCCGACCGCGGACTCGTTCCTGCCCACCCTCGAACCTGTCGTCACCCCCTAGCCCCGTCGGAGTCCGTCGATGAAGCTCGGCAAGAAAGCAATCCTCGGGATCGGCCTCCCGCTCGGCCTCGGCCTCGCCGGCGGCCTGCTCTATGTCTTCGTCCTCTCCGGGCCCAGCGTGCCCCCCGAGATCCCGGATCCGGTCGAGGGCCAGCACGGCGTGATGCTCGCCATGCCGGACCAGGTGATCAACATGCTCACCGGCGGCGCCTACCGCTACGAAAAGGTGGGCGTGACCATCGAGATCCGGCCCGAGAGCGCGGACTTCTACAAGCTCGGCGCGGTCGAGCGCAAGCCCAAGGAGGAGGAGGCGATCAAGAAGTTCGAGCCCGCCCTCCCGCTCCTGACCGACGCCGTGGGCAGCGTGGTAGGTGCCAAGTCCTCCGATGAGCTGGGCACGCCCGAGGGCCGCAAGGCGCTCAAGGACGAGCTCCTCACGAGGGTCAAGGAGATCCTCGGCTCCAAGGAAGTCCTCAACATCTACTTCACCAGCCTGGTCATGCAGTAGAGGACGCGGAAATGCTGACACAGGCCGAGATCAATGCCCTTATCGCCGGGGCCGGCGGCCGCGAGGACGAGCGCTCGTCGGCCGCGGCACGCGCCGCCGCCCACAAGTCGGTCAAGGTCTACGACTTCCGGCGCCCGGACAAGTTCACCAAGGACCAGCTCACGACGCTGTCCACGATCCACGAGTCCTTCGGCCGCCTGGCCGCTGCCTCCCTGTCGGACAACCTCCGCTTCACGGCCAAGCCGATGACGATCACGCTCGCCGACACCGCCCAGATGATCTGGAGCGAGTACGTCGCCGGCCTGACGCTGCCGGCCCGCCTGGTCGAGCTGCGAGCGCCGCAGCTGGCCGTCAACTTCCTGATCGACCTCGACC
>JBAXFC010000352.1:0-4474 GCA_037140135.1 Chloroflexota bacterium | reverse complement strand
AGGAGCTTGCAGAGCTCCTGAACGTGAGCCCCGCGGACATCATCCGCGAGCTGATCAAGAGCGGCATCTTCGCCACGATCAACCAGCTGATCGACCGCGACACCGCGTCGCTCGTCGCCGAGGAGCTCGGCTTCGAGATCGCCGAGCCCGGTGCGGCCGGCGGCGACGACGAGGACGACGAGGAGAACGCGACGCCTGCAGCGGCTGCCAAGGAGCAGCTCTGGGACGAGGCGGCCGAGGACGACGAGGATCTGCTGCCGCGTGCCCCGATCGTGACCGTCATGGGCCATGTCGACCACGGCAAGACGAGCCTCCTCGACGCCATCCGGTCCACCGCGGTGGCAGCCGGCGAGCGCGGCGGCATCACCCAGCACATCGGCGCGTCCGAGGTCACGACCAAGGACGGCAAGCGGGTGGTCTTCCTCGACACCCCTGGCCACGAGGCGTTCACGTCCATGCGCGCTCGCGGCGCCAAGGTCACCGACATCGCGGTGATCGTGGTCGCGGCGGACGACGGCGTCATGCCCCAGACCCTCGAGGCGATCAGCCACGCGAAGGCGGCGAAGGTTCCGCTCGTCATCGCGCTGAACAAGATCGACAAGCCCGATGCCAACCCGGACCGGGTCAAGAACGAGCTGGCCGAGGCCGGCGTCGTGGTCGAGGACTACGGCGGCGACACGCCGCTGGTCCCGGTCTCGGCCAAGACCCGCGTCGGCATCCCCGAGCTGCTCGAGATCATCCTGCTGGTCGCGGACCTGCAGGAGCTCAAGGCCAACCCCAAGCGCGACGCCGTGGGCACGGTCATCGAGGCCCGCCTGGACAAGGGCCGCGGCCCGGTGGCCACGATCATCGTCCAGACCGGCACCCTCAAGGTGGGCGACGTCGTCGTCGCCGGGAACACGCTGGGCAAGATCAAGGCCCTCGAGTCGTGGGCCGGCAAGCGCATCACGAAGGCGGGCCCCGCGTCCGCGGCGGTGATCCTCGGCCTGGGCGACGTGCCCGAGGCCGGCGACATCCTGCGGGTCGTGAAGGACGTCATGATCGCGCGCACCCAGGTCGAGGCGAAGAAGATCGCCGCGGCCCAGGCAGCGGGCGCCGGCTCCGGCCGCGCAACGCTCGAGGACCTCTACCGCCAGATCCAGGCCGGCCAGGCCAAGGAGCTGCGGATCATCCTCAAGGCCGACGTCTCGGGCTCGCTGGGTGCCATCACCCACGCGCTCGAGCAGCTGAGCGACGACGAGGTGAAGATCAACATCCTCCTCGAGGCCGCCGGCGACATCACGGACAACGACATCATGCTCGCGACGGCGTCCAACGCCATCGTCGTGGGCTTCAGCACCGGGATCACGGAGACCGCTCGCCGGGCCGCCGAGACCGAGGGTGTGGACGTCCGTCTCTACGACATCATCTACAAGCTCACGGATGACATCGACGCCGCCCTCAAGGGTCTGCTCGAGCCGGAGATCGTGGAGGTCGTGGAGGGTCGCGCCGAGGTCCGCCAGATCTTCAAGGTCGGCAAGACCACGGTCATCGCCGGCTGCTTCGTCACCGACGGGCGGATCGTCCGCAGCGGCGGGGCGCGGGTCTGGCGCCACGGCAAGATCATCGTCACGGACAAGATGGACTCGCTCCGCCGGTTCCGCGACGACGTCCGCGAAGTCGCCCAGAACTACGAGTGCGGCATCGGCCTCGCCGGGTTCAACGACCTGGTCGAGGGCGACATCATCGAGTGCTTCACCAACCAGGCCCGCAGCCGGATCACCGGCTGATCCTGCCTGGCGACAGGGCACACCGATGAGCCAGAGAACCGAGCGCGTCGACGAGCTGCTCCGGCAGGAGATCGGCGCGCTCCTGTCCAAGGAGGTCGCGGATCCGCGGATCGGGTTCGCGACCATCACCGACGTCGAGACCGCCCCGGACCTGCGTCACGCCAAGGTCTGGGTGAGCGTGATCGGCCAGAAGGGCGACCGCGACGAGACGTTGCGGGCGCTCGCTGACGCGATGCCGTTCATCCGCCACGAGCTGGGCAAGCGGCTGCGCATCCGGCGCATCCCCGCGCTCCACGTCCAGCTCGATGACTCGGCCGAGCGGGGGACCCGCCTCCTGCACCTGCTCTCCGAGCTGGAGGCAGGCGTTGAGCCGCTCGAGATCGAGCCGATCAAGGAGTCGCTGCCCACGCCGGTCAAGCGCCTCCACGTCGAGGGCGATGCGGAGGATCCGTCGCCGGCTGCGGGTGGGGCCGCCGCCCCCAAGCGCCGGTCGCACCGCCCGTCCGGGCCACGTCCCCCGGGACAGAGGGGCCCGAAGGGTGTCGATTCGACGCGTCGCACACGGGGCCCCAAGAAGGGATGAGCGCCGGCATCGACCTTGCCGCCTTCGCGGCCGCCTCCACGCCCGACCTCGTCGTCGAGCGGCTGCGCGCCGCCCGGCACGTGCTCGCGGTGAGCCACGAGAACCCCGATGCGGACACGCTCGGGGCGGTCCTCGGCATCTGCCGGATCGTCGAGGCGCTCGGCGGCCGGGCGACGGCCATCTCCAGCGACGAGCCGCCGCCGCTGTACGACTTCATCCCCGGCATCGAGCGGTTCCGCCGTGACCCGGAGCCCGGCGAGGCCTACGACCTGCTCGTCCTTGCCGACTGCGCGTCCGCGGAGCGGGTGGGCGCAGTGGCATCAAGGAACGCGGACCTGTTCGCCTCCCTGCCGCGGATGATCGTGGATCACCACGCCTCAAACGACGCGGACGGCCATGCCGACTGGATCGACCCGGGTGCCGCCGCCACCTGCGAGCTCGTCGCCCTGCTTGCCGTCACGATGGGCCTCCCGCTCGACCTCGCGGACGGCGCGTTCGCGGACGCGCTCATGGCGGGGATCGTGATGGACACGGCCACCTTCGCCCATCCCAACGCGACGCCCCGCACACTGGCCGTGTCGGCCGCCCTGGTGGGCGCCGGCGCCCCGCTCTCCGACATCTCGCGCCGCCTCTACCGCACCAAGCCCGACGCCCAGCTGCGGCTCTTCGGCCGGGTCCTCGACCGCCTCGAGACCACGCCCGACCGGCTCGTCATCTGGTCCACCCTCCGCCTCGCCGACCTGGCGGAGACGGAGTCCATCCCGGCCCACTCGGAGGGGATCATCGACCTGCTCGCGCAATCCGAGGCCGCCGAGGTCTCGATGCTGCTCAAGGAGCAGGAGGACGGGACGACCCGCCTCTCCGTCCGGACCAAGCCCGGCGGCGTGGACGCCACCGTGCTCACCGGCACCTTCGGCGGCGGCGGCCACGCACGGGCGGCCGGCGCCACGCTCCCGCTCCCGCTCGCGGACGCCATTCCCGTCGCGCGCGACGCGGCGGACCGCCTTGCCCGTGCGGTGCAGCGATGAGCCCGCGTGATCGCAGCGGTGGCATGGACGGCGTCCTGATCGTCGCCAAGCCGTCCGGCCCCACCTCACATGACGTGGTTGGCCTGGTCCGGCGCCTCTCCTCCACGCGCAGGGTGGGCCACGGTGGCACGCTCGATCCGTTCGCGGCCGGCGTCCTGCCGGTCTTCCTCGGCCGGGCGACCCGCCTCGTCGAGTACCACCTCTC
Organism: Chloroflexota bacterium; assembly: GCA_037140135.1. Lineage (GTDB taxonomy): Bacteria > Chloroflexota > Limnocylindria > Limnocylindrales > CSP1-4 > CAIXZV01. The sequence goes on along the minus strand of JBAXFC010000352.1, from coordinate 889 downwards.
CGGCACCAAGCGCTACCGGGCGACGATGTGCTTCGGCGAGACGTCCACCACGGACGACATCGACGGCGACCGCACGGTGATCGCCGGACCGCCCCTCGCCCGGGAGGCCGTGGAGGCCGCCCTGGCTGCGTTCACCGGGCCCATCTCCCAGGTGCCGCCGGTCTACAGCGCCGTCCAGGTGGAGGGCCGCCGCGCCTACCAGATGGCCCGCGCCGGCAAGCCGGTGGAGCTGGCCCCCCGCGACGTCGTGATCCACGAGGCCACGATGCTCGAGTGGGATGGCACGTATGCGGACCGCCCCGTGGCCGTGGTGGACGTCGTCTGCTCCGCCGGGACCTACATCCGCGCCCTTGCGCGTGACCTGGGCGCCCGACTCGAGAGCGGCGCCTTCCTGGGCGCGCTCGTGCGGACGGCCTCGGGAGGGTTCCGTCTCGAGGACGCGATCTCGTTCGAGACGTTGCGCGAGCATGCCGCCGACGGCCCGGCCGGTCTCACGGGCCTCCTGCGCCCGATCGATGCCGGCCTCGAGGACCTTCCGCACGCCCCGGTGACCGCGGACGAGATCCGGAGGCTCGGCCAGGGGCTGATCACCGCCCCCAAGAAGGCCCTCGTGCTGCGTGACGCCCCGCTCGTCCTTGCCGTCGGCCCGGATGGCACGGTCGTCGCGGTCTGCGCGGCCGTGACGGGAGCGCTCCACCCGCACAAGGTGCTCGCGGAGCGCCCGGCCGAGGACGGCCGCCCGGTCCGCATCGAGCGGGACGCGGAGCCCGCCTGACGATGCACGTCGCCCGCGGGCTCGAGCATCTGCCGCGCTCGCTTGAGCCGGTGTTCGTGGTCGTCGGGGTCGCACAGGAGCGGAGGCGCGGAGCCGGTCAGGATCTCGTCGGGA
>JBAXFC010000351.1:0-4485 GCA_037140135.1 Chloroflexota bacterium | reverse complement strand
GGCGGCGCCCGTCTGGCTGGCGGCCTCGTTGAGCTGCTCGGACGTGCGGGTGACGCTCTCGGCGGTCTCCTGGACGACCGTGATGGTCGCCGAGAGGCCCTCGCGGGCGGCGTTGTACGCCTCCACCGCAGCCACGACCTTGTTGCGCATCGTGTTCGTGTACTCGGCCGTCTTGCCGATCTCGTCGGTTCCGTACTGGTCGATCAGGGGCGTCGCGGGCGTGATCGGGTAGGTGAGATCGTTCTCCTTGAGCCGCTCCATGCCCTCGGCGAGCCAGGTGGCGTCCTTGTCGGAGAGCATCGCCAGGGTCTCCTGGACCTTCCTGACGCCACCGGTGATCCTGCGGGCCAGCCAGAAGCTGAGGGCGAAGCCGAGGATCGCTGCGAACAGCAGGACGACGATCGTGATCAGCCGGGAGGACTCGAACGACGAGGTCATGCTCTCCTGGAGCCGCCCAGCCTCGTCCACGTTGATCTTCATCATCGACTCGAGATCGGCCGACGCCCCTTCGACCAGGGGCTTGGCGACGCCCTGTGTGGCCCGGGCGCCATCCGCGTCCCCGGCCTTGGTCTTGGTCCGGATGTCGTCGCGGAGCGGCTGGTAGGCGGCGTAGTTCTCCTGGAACTTGGCGAGTGCGTCCTTCTCCTCCGGGAGCAGGAAGGAGGCGGCGTAGGCCGCGATGTTCTCGTCGAGCACCTGCTCGGCGTCTGCCATCTGGGTGTCAAGCGTGGCCTGCGTGGCCGCGTCCGCGATGTACGCGATCCCCTTGTCGCCGAAGCGGCGCATGTTGCCCAGGGCCACCTCGGCCTTGCCGAGCTGTTCGATGGGGACCAGGCGGTCCTTGTACATGGACTCGCCGGTGGCGTTGGCGGCGCCGAGGTTGACGATGGCGAGCAGCCCGATCGCGACCATGAAGGCGATCAGGATGGCCGACAAGCCGAGCAGCTTGCCTTGAACGCTCAAGCGCATGACCGAGGTCTCCTCACTACGCGCAGCCGGCCGAGGACGGCGCGCCCCTACCAGAAAGGGCGGGTGCCGACGGCTCTGAGCGCCGCCGGATCCCGTTTGGTCGAGGTATGCGCTCCAACGATGCGTGGGGCCATCGGGGAATGCCCTGACAGGGAGGACCCCGACACCCCCCACTCGGAGGTCCGGGTGGGGTCCCATCGGAGCCCGTGGCGCACGAGGCACAACGTGGCAGATGAGCGCGGCTGTGCCACGATATGGGCCATGCCGTCAGCGACCACCAAACGCCTGCGCCTCGACCAGCTCCTCGTGGAGCGCGGTCTCGTGGAGACGCGCTCGCGGGCACAGGCGCTGGTCATGGCCGGCAAGGTCCGGGTGGGGGAGGGCGACGCCGCGCGACACGACCTCAAGGCCGGCGACCTGGTTGCCCGGGATGCGGCCGTCGAGGTGTCGGCCGGCCGGGAGTGGGTCAGCAGGGGGGCCCACAAGCTGCTCGCCGCGCTCGATGCCTGGGAGATCGACCCGGCCGGCCGCATCGCGGTCGATGTCGGGGCATCCACGGGTGGGTTCACGGACGTGCTGCTCGCCCGCGGTGCCGTCCGCGTGTTCGCGGTGGACGTGGGCTACGGCCAGTTGGCCGAGAAGTTGCGCCGGGACGAGCGCGTGGTCTCCATGGAGCGGCTCAACGCCCGGAACCTGGGCCCGGAGTCGCTGCCGGAGCCGGCGGACCTCGCGGTGATCGACGTGTCCTTCATCTCGCTCGGCCTCGTCCTCGGACCGGTGCGCTCGGTGCTTCGGGAGCGGGGCACCATCGTGGCCCTGGTCAAGCCGCAGTTCGAGGCCGGCCGCTCGGATGCCAAGGGTGGGGTGGTGCGGGACCCGGCAGTCCACCTGCGGGTGCTGCGCGAGACGGCTGAGCGGGCCAGGTCCGCCGGATTGGGCACGCGCGGCGTCATCGCATCGCCCATCCTTGGACCGGAGGGGAACCGGGAGTTCCTGGCCTGGTTCGGCGCCGGCCCATCGTGCGCCGAGCTGGACGAGCAGATCACCGCGGCGGTCGAATCGGCATGGAAGGAGGCATCGTGACGGTCCGGCGCATCGGCTTCGCGTACAACCCGACCAGCGAGGCGGCGGCCGGCCTGCGCGAGCGGGCGGCGGCCTGGTGTGCCGCGCACAAGATCGACCACTGGGCGGCCCAGGCCGGCGAGACCGCCGAGCTTGTCGCGCAGCTCCCCACGACGGACGTGCTCGTCGTGCTCGGCGGTGACGGCACCTTCCTGCGGGCGGCGCAGGCCGTGGCGGTCGTGGATGTGCCGATCCTGGGAATCAACCTGGGCAAGGTCGGCTTCCTGTCCAAGGCCGAGGCGCACCAGCTCGAGCCGGTCCTCGCCCAGCTCGTGGATGGCGCGTTCACGGTCAAGGAGCGGATGGGGCTCGCGGGCGCCATCCTGCCAGGGGGCCGCACCTCCGAGCGAACCTTCACCGCGCTCAACGACATCGTCATCGCGCGCGGGTCGCTCGCCCGGGTGGTCCGGATCGAGGTCACCATCGATGCGTCGCACCTGGCGACGTTCGTGGCCGATGGCCTGGTCGTGTCGAGCCCGACAGGCTCCACGGGCTATGCCTTCAGCGCCGGCGGCCCGATCCTCGATCCGCAGAGCCGGAACCTGATCGTGACCCCGATCGCCGGCTACCTCTCCGCGATCCGCTCCATCGTGGTCTCGCCCCGCCAGGTCGTCCGATGCCGGGTCCTCGACGCGCTCGAGGCACTGGTCTCCATCGACGGACGCGAGGACCACCAGATCGCGGTCGGTGACGTGGTGGAGGTCCGGGCGCTGGAACGGCCGATCCGGTTCGTGGAGCCGGACGGGGCACTCCCGTTCTGGGACCTCCTGCGGACCAAGGTCGCGCTGCTGCCCTCCTGACGATGGCGTCCAACCCCAGCCTCTCCCGACCTGGACGGCTCCTGGAGCTTGCCGTCAGCGACCTCGCGCTGATCGATCGCCTCCGTCTGCCGCTCGCGGCCGGCTTCAACGTGCTCACCGGCGAGACCGGGGCCGGCAAGAGCCTTCTGATCGATGCGCTGGGGCTTGCCACGGGCGCGCGCGCCGACACGACGCTGGTCCGGCACGGGGCGGAGAGCGCGCGCGTGGAGGCGCTGTTCGACCGGCTGCCCGAGCCGCTGATCGCGTCCCGGGAGATCAGCACCACCGGCCGCTCCACGGCCCGCGTGGACGATGAGACCGTCACGGCCGGACGGCTGGCGCTCGCCACGGCCGGCCTCGTGGAGATCCACGGCCAGCACGACCAGCAGCGGCTGCTCGACGAGGACTGGCAGCGGGACCTGCTCGACGCGTTCGGCGGGCACGCTGACGCGCGGGCAGGCGTGGCGGCCGCCGTTGAGTCCTGGCGGGCGAACCGCGTCGCGCTGGCCTCCATGACCATGGACCCGCGGGAGCTCCTGCGACGCCAGGAGCTCCTCGGGCACGAGGCGGACGAGATCGCGGCGGCAGCGCTGCGTCCCGGCGAGGCGGCGGAGATCACCGCCCAGCTGGCGGCGGCGCAGCACGGCGAGACCATCGCCCAGGGCGCGGAGACCGTGCGGTCCACGCTCCTCGCGGAAGAGCGCGGGGCGCGAGAGCGGATCGCCCTCGCGGAGCGGGAGCTGCGGCTGCTGGCGCGCCTCGATGAGCGGTGGCGGGCCCTCGCCGATCGCCTGGCGGGCCTCGAGGCGGAGGTGGAGGACGTTGCCGCTGAGGCGCGGGCACTCGCGGACACGGTGGACCACGATCCGGCCAGCCTCACCCGGCTCGAGGACCGGCTGGGCGAGATCCACCGGCTGTTGCGCAGGTACGGGGATGACGAGGCGTCCGTGATCGCTCACGGGGAGCGGTCGGCGGCCGAGGCCGGGCGGCTTGCGGGCGTGGAGGACGAGCGCGCGCGGCGTGCCGGTGAGGACGCCCGGCTCCTGCTGGGTGTCGCCGATGCCGCTGCCCGGCTGTCCATCGCGCGCACCGCGACCGCCGGCACCCTCACCCAAAGTGCGGAAATGAATCGAAGGATCTTCTCCCCCAACCCATGCGCCGGCAACCAATGTTGGAGTCATACCAATAAACCAGCCGTCAGCCTGATCCTGAGTCGTTCCAGTTTTTCCGGCAAATTCAGAATCAATTCCCCATTCGGTTCGGATAGAACTTCCAGTTCCTTCATTCACGACTGATTTCAGCATTTGAGTGATGATCCGGCAATTTTCTGCCTGGGCTACCTGTTCTCCGGATTGCACATTCTTAAACTCTTCAAGCACCTGTCCGGTATTCGATTCAACTGCCTTCAGATAATATGGAGTAATTTTTAATCCGCCGTTGACCAATTCTGAATAAGCACAAACCATTTCCTGTAAGGATACGGAGGCAGTTCCCAATGCAAGCGAAGGATATTCAGGCAAATCTGAATCGATTCCCATTCGTTTAGCCAAATCAACAACATTTGATATTCCGGCGCGCATCAGAACGTCAACAG
>JBAXFC010000350.1:0-4488 GCA_037140135.1 Chloroflexota bacterium | reverse complement strand
CGCGGAGTTCGCGCCGCCGGCCCCACCGCTCGGCGTGGCGGCCGCGAGCCCGGCCGAGAGCGTCTCGTGCATCGGCGCGCCGCCAGGCTGGGATTCGCCGCCGCACCCGGCGCCCCGCCGGCAGTGGGTGGTGATGCTGCGCGGCGCGGTGGAGGCCACGACGTCCAACGGCGAGGCCCGCGTCTTCGGTCCAGGCGTGGCCGTCCTCGTCGAGGACACGAGCGGTCGCGGCCACCGGACCCGCGTGGTCTCCGAGGAACCCTGGGAGGCCCTGGTCGTCGTTCTCGCGGATTGACCGGCCCAGAACGCATTTGCCGTCTTGACGGCAGGCCCCCGTTCGGGGACCCTCCGCGGAACGTCGTGCAGGGCGGACGGCCACAGGTCGCCCGCGAGGATGACCGCACGCGCCTGGGAGGAACCGGATGCCCCGTCTGCTCATGGTCACCGTGCTGGCCGTCTTGCTCGCCGCGTGCGGCTCCGGGTCGGGTGACGGCGGGAACGGCGGTGGCAGCGGGCAGGCGTCGGCCAGCCTCGAGGCGCCGTCCGTCATCGGGGAGCTGCCCGGCCCGGGCAACGTCCTGTTCGGGACCTCCTGGGACCAGGCGACCCTGGGCATCACCGGCAAGACCACCAGCGTCAAGCAGGGCACGGCACCCCTGGTCGTGGTCGGCCGCACGTTCACGGCCATCACTGCGCCGGGCGTCAAGGTCCAGGTCGGGCAGGGCGGCTCGGCCAAGCCGGCGCGCGCCGTGGATGCCTCCGACAGCGCGGACACGGCGCAGCTGTTCGCGTCCGACCTGTCCAAGGACAACCTCGCGCCGGGCACCTGGATCGTCCAGTTCCTCGGCTCGTCGGGGCGCGTCGTCGCGTCCGGCTACCTCGTCGTCACGCCGTAGGGAACGGAAACCCTAGTCGGCAACTTGGAATTTGACGGATCGTCCATCCGTCGGGCAGGATTCGCGCGTGACCTGGAACCGGTGCTCCTGCGCGTGTCCCTGGCGGCGTTGATGCCGCCAGCGTCCGGCCTGTCGCGCGCCCTTCGCGCCTGAGCCTCGCCGGACCCGCGCCCTGTCACCCGGACGGCACTCCACCGCCGCCGCGGACCGACCGGCCTCACGCCGCACCCCCTGCCCCGGCCCTTGGCCGACCCTGTCCTCCCCGTACCCGGTGCCTGCCCATGTCCAACCGCCCAGACGACCACGACGAACCGCCGCGCACGCTCGCCGAGCTGGCCGAGCACATCGCCGCCGACCAGGCGACGGTGTACGACACCCTCCCCGACCGCGACCTGGTGGCGGCCCTCGTGGACCGGATCGTCGGTCTCCTCTTCCCGGATGGCCGCGGCGGCCGCAGCGGCCCGCGGACGGCCGCCCACGTCCAGGACGAGTTCGACGCCCTCCACGCCGCCTTCGTCCCCGTCCTGCGCCCGCTCGAGAACCTGCTGCCGGACACGCCGCACGCCCTGTGCGACCGGTTCCTGGACCAGCTGCCGGCCATCCACGAGGCGTTGAGCCTCGACGTGGCGGCGATCGAGGCCGGCGACCCGGCGGCCCACGGCTCCTCGGAGATCGTGCTGGCCTACCCGGGCTTCACGGCGCTCGCCTTCCACCGCATCGCCCATGCGCTGCACCGGGAGGGGATCCCGCTGGTGCCGCGCATGATCAGCGAGGTCGCCCACGGCCGGACCGGGATCGACATCCATCCGGGCGCCACCATCGGGCGATCCTGCTGCATCGACCACGGCACCGGGCTCGTCATCGGTGAGACCGCGGTCATCGGGGACAACGTGAAGCTCTACCAGGGCGTGACGCTGGGTGCGCTCTCGGTCAGCAAGGACAAGGCCGGATCCAAGCGCCACCCCACGATCGAGGCGGGCACGGTGATCTACGCCAACGCCACGGTCCTCGGTGGCGACACGGTCGTCGGCCACGACTCGATCATCGGCGGCAGCGTCTGGCTGACGCACTCGGTGCCGCCCAACTCCCTCGTCTACCACCAGAGCCAGGTCCGCGTCCGGGCCCAGGCCGAGGTGGCCGATCCCACCGACTTCGTCATCTAGCAAGGAGCGTCCCGTGATCTACGACAACGTGCTCGCCACCATCGGCAACACCCCGCACATCCGCATCAACAAGCTGTTCGACCCGCGGGTCTCGGTCTGGACCAAGTCCGAGCGCCAGAACCCCGGCGGCTCCATCAAGGACCGGATCGGCCTCGCGATGATCGAGGACGCCGAGGCCCAGGGGATCCTGCGGGAGGGCTCCGTCATCGTGGAGCCGACGTCGGGCAACACCGGCATCGGCCTCGCGCTCACGGCGGCGGTCAAGGGCTACAAGATCATCCTCGTGATGCCGGAGTCGATGTCGATCGAGCGCCGCAAGGTGCTCGCGATGTACGGCGCCGAGCTGGACCTCACCCCGCGCGAGCTGGGCATGAAGGGCGCGATCGCCCGCGCCCGCGAGATCGTGGGCCAGACCCCGGGCGCCTGGATGCCGATGCAGTTCGACAACCCGGCCAACGTCGAGGTCCACAAGCGCACCACGGCCGAGGAGATCGCGGCCGACTTCCCCGACGGACTCGACTACATCGTGACCGGCGTGGGCACCGGTGGCCACATCACCGGCGTCGCCGAGGTCCTCAAGGCCCGCTGGCCCGGCCTCAAGGTGTACGCCGTGGAGCCGACGCTGTCGCCGGTCCTCTCCGGTGGCGCGCCCGGCCCGCACCCGATCCAGGGCATCGGCGCCGGGTTCGTCCCGGGCGTGATGCGCACCGACCTGCTCGATGGGATCATCCAGGTGGCCCCGCCCGATGCGTTCGCGTACGCCAAGCGGGCTGCGCGCGAGGAGGGGCTGCTGATCGGCGTGTCGTCGGGGGCCTCGCTGGCCGCCGTCGCACAGCTGATCCCGGACGTTGCAGACGGCGCCCGGATCCTGACCTTCGCCTACGACACCGGTGAGCGGTACCTCTCGGTCGAGGCCCTCGCCGGGTAGATCCCAGGCCTGGTTCCGCCGCCCCGCCCGGTATGCTCCGGACAGGGCGGCGTCTTCGGTTCGGGCCGGTGCGCCCGCGCACGGGTTCCGTCCGGCCGTCCACTGGTACTTTCGTCCTACCCTCCCCCACCCTCCGTCCGATGGCAGTGCCTCCCGGCGTCTGCCAGATTCGCTGCTCGGGGAGCCAACGGCACCAGCGTCGTGTTCTCGCACGCCGGGGCGAACTTCCAAGGAGTGTGGTCGTCGTGGTGGGGAGTGTTCCGGAGCCGGCCGGTTGGGAGGACCAGTTGACCGGCCTTGAAGGGCCCGACTTCTGGCAGCGGATGCTGGTCGCCGAGATCGCCCGGTCCGCCCGCTACAAGCGGCGCATGACCGTGGTCGTGATCGAGGTCGACGGGATCGCGGATCTCCAGGACTCCTGGGGCGCGGACGTCGCCCGACACGCCCTCCGCGAAGCTGCGCAGTGCGTCCGCCGCTCGGCGCGGACCAGCGACTTCTGCACGCGCATCGACACGACCCGCTTCGGCGTGGTGCTGACCGAGACCGACGAGGTCGCCGCCATCAACTTCATCGAGCGGGTGCGCGAGAACGGGCCGCCGTCCATGCCCCGCGGCGCCGACCGGCTTCGCTTCGCGTTCGGCTGGGCGAGCCCCAAGGCCGGCGAGTCAGCCGGCGAGGTGGTCAAGCGCGCGGACCACCGACTCCTGATCGACATCCTGACCTGACGCCACACGGCGTCTCGGGCACACTGGGCGGCCACAGGCTCGCGTTCGCGCGTCCTCCACCAGCCGCACCCGGGGAATCCGTGGACGCCTTCCTGCTCTCGTTCGGCGTGATCTTCCTCGCCGAGCTCGGCGACAAGAGCCAGCTCATGGCGCTCGCGTTCGCGGCGCGCTACCGGCCGCTCGTCGTGCTGCTCGCAGTCACGATCGCCACCTTCATCGTCCATGCGGGCTCGGTCCTGCTGGGCAAGGCGTTCGCCCTCGCGCTCCCGACCGGGTTGATCAACGTCGTCGCCGGCATCGCCTTCCTGGCCTTCGCCGCCTGGACCGTCCGCGGCGACGCGCTCGACGACGACGAGCAGGACAAGGCCCGCCGCGGCGGCCGCTGGGCGCTGCTCACGGTGGGCACCGCGTTCTTCCTCGCGGAGCTCGGTGACAAGACGATGCTCGCGACGATCACGCTCGCCACGACCAACGAGGCGATCGGGACCTGGCTCGGCTCCACGTTCGGGATGGTCGCGGCCGATGCGCTCGCGATCGCGGTCGGCGCGATGCTCGGGACGCGGCTGCCGGAGCGGGCGATCAAGCTGTTCGCGGCGGCGGCCTTCGTGGTGTTCGGCGCCCTGCTGATCGCCCAGGGCCTGGGCGTCTTCCGGGCCGGCTGAGCCCGGACCGCCGGAGAACCGGTCCCGTGATCCACCTCACCGAGGCACGCATCGTCCGCCCGCCGGACGCCGCCGGCTTCCCGTTCGACCTGCCGGTGGTGCGGGCGCTGGACC
>JBAXFC010000349.1:0-4532 GCA_037140135.1 Chloroflexota bacterium | reverse complement strand
CGGCTCCACGATGGCGACCATCCGCTCCTGGGACTCGGAGATCATGACCTCGAACGGCTCGAGGCCGGGCTCCCGGCGCGGGATCGCGTCGAGGTCCACGAGGATCCCGGTGCCGCCGCGGTCGGCGGTCTCGCAGGTGGCGCAGGTGATGCCCGCGGCGCCGAGGTCCTGGATGCTGACCGCGAGGCCCTTGGCGATGATCTCGAGCGTCGCCTCGATCAGGAGCTTCTCCGCGAACGGATCGCCAACCTGGACCGACGGGCGCTTGCTGGGATCCTGGTCGCCGAAGGTGGCCGACGCCAGCACGGACGCCCCGCCGATGCCGTCGCGGCCGGTGGCGCTGCCGTAGAGGACGACGAGGTTGCCGGGCCCGTCCGCGGAGGCGTGCATGAGCATGCCGTCCTCGAGCAGGCCGATCGCCATCACGTTGACCAGCGGGTTGCCCTGGTAGGACGGGTCGAAGACCAGCTCGCCGCCGATGGTGGGCACGCCGACGCAGTTGCCGTACCCGCCCACGCCGCGGACGACGCCGTCCACGAGGTGCCGCGTCCGCGCGTCGGACGGGTTGCCGAAGCGCAGGGCGTCGAGGACCGCGACCGGCCGCGCACCCATCGCGAAGATGTCGCGCAGGATGCCGCCCACGCCGGTGGCCGCGCCCTGGTACGGCTCCACGGCGGACGGGTGGTTGTGGCTCTCGATCTTGAAGGCGACCGCGAGGCCGTCGCCGATCCCGATGACGCCCGCCTGCTCGCCGATGCCCGCGATGATGTCCTCGCCCTTGGTGGGCAGGGTCTTGAGCAGGGGCCGGGAGCTCTTGTACGAGCAGTGCTCGCTCCACATGACGCTGAACATCGCCAGCTCGAGCCCGTTGGGCTCCCGCCCGTCGAGCTTCTCGCGGATCGCCTCGAGCTCGACATCGGTCAGGCCGAGCGCGCGGTGGAGGGGGATCTCCCCGGGGATCTCCTGCGTCGTCATCGGGCGGCCTCCGCCACGGCGCGCGTGCCGGCGATGGTGCCGGTGCTCGCCCACTCCGCGGCGCTCACCACGAGCGAGCGGATGATGCCCAGGCCGTCGTCGGAGCCCAGGATCGCCTCCACGGCCGTCTCCGGGTGGGGCATGAGGCCCGCCACGTTGCCCGCGGCGTTGCGCACGCCCGCGATCCCGCGCAGCGACCCGTTGGGGTTGCCCGCATCGTCGGGTCCGGCGATCGAGCCGTCGGGATTGGCGTAGCGCCACATGACGCCGCCGTCCGCCTCGAGGGCGTCGAGCGTGGCGTCATCGGCGAAGTAGCAGCCCTCGCCATGGGCGACCGGCATCCGGAGCGGGCGCCTGGCGTCCAGCTCGCGGGTGAACGGGGTGTCCATCTGCTCCGGCAGCAGGGTCACCTGCCTGCACACGAAGCGCAGGCCGCGGTTGCGCAGGAGGGCGCCCGGCACGAGATGCGCTTCGGCGAGGACCTGGAAGCCGTTGCAGATGCCGAGGACCGGGCCGCCCTTCGCGGCGAAGTCCGCCACGGCGCGCATGACCGGCGAGAACCGCGCGATCACGCCCGCCCGCAGGTAGTCGCCGTAGGCGAAGCCGCCGGGGAGCAGGATGCCGCTGATGCCGGCGAGATCGGTCTCCTCGTGCCAGAGGACCACCGGCTCCGCACCGGCGACGTTGAGCGCGTTGACGGCGTCGATGTCGCGGTTGGAGCCCGGGAACAGGACGATGCCGACGCGGGTCGTCATCCGCCCACCCCGGCGGTGGCCGGCGCCTCGGTCTCGCCCAGCGCCTCGACCTCGAAGCGCTCCATGAGCGGGTTGGAGAGGAGATCCCCTGCGAGGTGGTCCACCACCGCGCGAGCGGCGGCCGCATCGGCGGCGGTGACGGTCATCTCCACGCGACGCCCGACGCGGACGCCGGTCACCCCGCTGATGCCCAGGTGCGGGAGGCTGCGCTCCACGGCCTTGCCCTGCGGATCGAGGATCCCGGGCTTGGGGGTGACGTTGACGGCGAAGCGGTAGCTGCGGCTGTGCTCGCTCATCGGGCGATGACGTCCTCCGACAGGTAGCGGGCGAAGTCCGCCCCGGTGATCCGCTCGAATGCTTCCACGTAGCGGGCGCGGGTGCCCTCCACCACGTCGTCCGGGAGCTCCGGCCCCGGCGCCGTCTTCCCCCACGGCTGCTGCTCCAGCCAGTCGCGGACGAACTGCTTGTCGTAGCTGGCCTGGGCCCGGCCCGGCTCGTAGGCCTCGGCGTCCCAGAAACGGCTGGAATCGGGCGTCATGACCTCGTCGATGAGGATGAGGCTGCCGTCCGGGAGGACGCCGAACTCGTACTTCGTGTCGGCGAGGATGATCCCCGCCCGCTCGCAGATGATGGCCCCCCGGGCGTAGAGCGCAAGGGACGCGATCATGACCAGGTTGGCCAGGCGGTGCCCCACCAGCTCCGCGACCCGCCCGAGCGTGATGTTCTCGTCGTGCTGGCCGGCGGGCGCCTTCCAGGCCGGCGTGAAGATCGGCTGCGGCAGGCGGTCGCTCTCCCGCAGGCCGGGCGGCAATTCCACGCCGCACACGGCGCCGCTCGCCTGGTACTCCTTCCAGCCGCTGCCGGAGAGGTGGCCGCGGACGACGCACTCGACGGGGAGGACCTCGGCCAGGCGGCCCAGCATCATCCGGCCGCGCAGGTCCGCGAGGACGGTGGGGTCGCCGCCGGTGATGCCGGCCGGGACGTCGGCGGGGTCGGTGGAGAGCAGGTGGTTGGCGACGATGTCCGCCGTGGCGTCGAACCAGAAGCGCGAGAGGCCCGTCAGCACCCGGCCCTTGTCCGGGATCGGCGTGGGCAGGACCACGTCGAAGGCCGAGAGGCGGTCCGAGGCGACCAGCAGCAGCCGGTCGTCGCCGACGCGGTAGAGGTCGCGGACCTTGCCGGACCGGACGAAGGCGTCACCCAGCGGCACCGGTCACCTCCCTGGCACGGGCGAGCAGCGAGGCGCGCTCGCGGATGGATGCCTCGAGCCCATCGAGGCGCGCGAGAATCTCGGGGACGTGGCGCAGGACCACGTCGTCGTCGAAGCAGGCGTCGAGGTCGGCCAGCGGCAGCTTCGCCGCCACGGCGGCATCGGTTGCGAGCAGGCCCTTGAGGGCGACCCGCTCGTCGGCCGCGCGCAGCGCGTTGCGCTGGACGATGGCGTAGGCATCCTCGCGCGAGAGCCCGGCCTTCTCGACCAGGGCGACGAGGACCCGGGAGCTGGCGTGGAGACCGTGGCCGCGCTCGATGTTCTCGCGCATCCGCTCCGGCCGCACGACGAGGCCCTCGATCAGCCCCGTGGACCTGGCCAGCATGTAGTCCAGCAGGATCGTCGCGTCGGGCAGGATGACGCGCTCCGCGGAGCTGTGGCTGATATCGCGCTCGTGCCAGAGCGGCTGGTTCTCGAACGCCGTCTGGGCGTAGCCGCGCAGGAGCCGGGCGAGGCCCGCGATCCGCTCGGACAGGATCGGGTTGCGCTTGTGGGGCATCGCGGAGCTGCCCTTCTGGCCGCGCTTGAAGGGCTCCATGACCTCCGCGATCTCGGTGTGCTGGAGGTTCCGGATCTCGGTGGCGATCCGCTCGAGGCTGCCGCCGAGGATGGCGATGGCCGCCATGAACGCCGCGTGCCGGTCGCGCTGGACAATCTGGGTGCTCACCGGGTCCACGCGCAGACCGAGGTCCGCGAGAACCTCCGCCTCGAGGTCCGGCGCGAGGTGTGAGTACGTCCCCACCGGGCCGCTGATCTTGCCGGTGGCGATCTCGGCGGTGGCCTGCGCCAGGCGCTCGCGCCCGCGGGCGATCTCGAAGGCCCAGCCGGCGCACTTGAGGCCGAAGGTGGTTGGCTCCGCGTGGACGGAGTGGGTCCGGCCCATCATCACGGTCCCCGCCTCGACGCGGGCGCGCGAGATCAGCGCCTGCGTCAGCCGGTCCGCACCGCTCAGCAGCCGCTCCCCCGCCCCGCGCAGCTGGAGCGCGAGCCCGGTGTCCACCACGTCGCTGCTGGTGAGGCCCAGGTGGAGGAACCGCCCGTCGGCGCCCACGGTCTCGGCGACCTGGGAGACGAAGGCGATCACGTCGTGGTCCGTGGTGGCCTCGATCTCCGCGATCCGGGCGACGTCGATGCGTGCCCTTGCCACGATGTGGGCGAGGGCGGACGCCGGGACCATGCCGCGGCTCACCTCCGCCCGGCAGACGGCGATCTCCACCTCGAGCATCCGCGCGAAGCGGGCCTCCTCGGACCACAGCTCGCCCATCTCGGGCAGCGTGTAGCGGCGGATCATGCGGTGACCTCCACGCGCTGGGGCAGAATGGCGGCGATGTCGTGGCGGCGCGTGACGCCGTCCCAGGTGATCTCCGCGGCGGCGCGCTCGGCCTGCGCGCGGGCGGCCTCGAGGTCTGCGCCCCGGCCGACCACCGCGAGCACCCGGCCGCCATTGGTGGCGTACCCGACGGGCTCGCGGGTTCGGGTGCCGGCGTGGAAGACGAGCGCGCCGGTGGCGGCCGCCGCCCCGAGCCCGTCGA
>JBAXFC010000348.1:0-4537 GCA_037140135.1 Chloroflexota bacterium | reverse complement strand
GCCCGAGGTTGCCCGTCCGGCCGGCAGCGAGTGGGCGACGCCCGCAATCTGGGCGACCGGCGGGCCACTGGTCGGGACCGAGACCGACGAAGCCTGCGTCGAGGAGTCAACCACGTGATACCGCCGATCATGCTGCGTGCGTGATGGCATCCTGCCTGGGTGACCGGACCCGGTTCGCGCGCTGGAGGCCGCGAGCGCCCTGCCAATACTGTCGCTTCGCGCGCCGACAATCAATCGCAGCGCGCACAGGGCAGCACGGCACGTCAGCCAGGGGGAGGGGAGGTGGAGCGGGAGACGGGGTTCGAACCCGCGACATTCAGCTTGGGAAGCTGACACTCTGCCAACTGAGTTACTCCCGCTCGGAGCGGCCGAATCCTAGCGCACTCGACTGCGTTTGACCATCCGGCCGCGACGTCCGTCCCGGTCGCTACCGCAGCACGCCGTAGCGGTACGTGACCACCACCCTGGCCACGTCGAAGGCTGCCCGCATGAACGACGCATCCACGAGGACCGTGGTCCGGATGTACCCGCCGGCGTGGTGGTAGGAGAGCGGCGCCGTGGTGGCGTACCACCCGTAGGCCGGCCCGACCGCCTTCCAGGTGTCGTAGGAGGACGTGTACAGGTAGGACCCGGCGCCGGGGTTCCAGAGCGCGATGAGCGCCTGTCCGCTCCCGGCTGCGCGGCCCTGAACCTTGAAGGTGACGTTCCCGTAGACCGACGCGGTCTTGCACGGGAAGCGGTACGAGACGCCCGCCCAGCCGCCGTTCCCCGATGCGAGCTTCACGCCGCCCGCGTAGGCGGAGCCGGACGTGGACACGGTCCCGCCCGAGTCCTTGCCGCTCACGAAGTACTGGCGCCCGGTCAGGGTGACGCTTGCGCTGGACCAGTACAGCCGTTTGAGCGAGACCGTGGCGTAGGACGTGGACACGAGGGTGTTGGGTGCCGTGTCCCGCAGGGTCTGGACGACCTTGTACTTCCCCGCCGGGACCATGGCGCCCGCGGCCGTCCGGCCGTCCCAGGCCCAGTGGTAGGCGCCGCTGACGCTGCCGAGCGAGATGGACCGCACGGTCCTGCCGGTCGCCACGGAGACCACCTTGACCGCGACCGTGCCCGGCTCCTTGAACGTGCCCCGCACGGTGAGCGTGTCGCGGTAGCCGTCCTTGACGGGGTAGAAGGTCGAGGGTGTGACGCCGAGGCCCGACGCCGCCACGGCCTGGTCCTTGGTGATCACCTGGTCGATCGCGGCCTCCGAGGGCGCCCAGGCATCGTCACCCGAGTAGTGCGCGACAAGGTGATGGGTGCCGGTCGTGAAGGTGCGCGTGACCTCCAGGGTGCCCAGGGTCGTCCCCGCCACGGGCCCGCTTGCGATGGTGGACCCGTCCGCCTCGTCCACGATCGACAGCGTCCCGCCGCTGATGGTCGTCCCGCCGGCCCACACGGTCGCGGTGATCTTCACCGGCACGGTGGACAGGGCGGGGTTGAGCGAGGTGCCGATCGTGGTCAGCGTGGCGGCCCGGACCGTCACGTCGCTCGCAGGGGGTGAATCGCTCGGGAGACACCAGTTGCCGCCGTAGCCGCCCTGGTAGTGAGCGGTCACGTGGTAGGTCATCGCAGGCAGGTACTCGGAGATCGCGAACTCCGCGTGGAACGTGCCGTCCGCAGCCAGCGGGACCTGGGCCATCTCCCGGCTGGAGCCGCCGGACGCCCCGGTGAACATGATCTGCACACCCCCGGGATCGCCGCCGGCAGGAGCCGGGGTGACCTGGCCGTCGTAGGCAAGCACGTCGCCTGCGATGACGTACCCGCCGGGCCCGGTCAGCGACGTCGTGGTGGGCGTCACACCCAGACCGTAGAGCCCGAGCCGGCGCAGCCCCATCGGGGTGTCGGTCGTGAAGGTCAGCGTCGCGTGCTCGATGGCGGTCGTCGAGGCGGTGAAGCGCACGGTGATGTCGCAGGCTGCGGACGGGGCCAGCGTCGGCGCACAGGTATTGCCGGTGATCTCGAAGTCGGCCGCGTCGGCGCCGGTCAGCGCGGGCGTGCCAAGGTGCAGCGTGGTGTCGCCGCGGTTCGTGTAGTGGAGCGCGGTCTCCTCGTGCTGGCCCACGGGACCCTGGCCCACGAACGCGTCGCCGTACGTGCCGGACCACTGGCTGTCCACCAGGGCCGCCACGGGGCGCGGATCGTTGAACCGGACCTGGCCCATGACGCTGATGCCTGCGCTGCAGGAGGCCGCGTAGTCGGCGGAGAGGGAGGTCACCTTGCCGTCGACGTCGCGCTCCAGGGTCCAGATGTCCAGCGTCCCGGTCCAGCCGCCGCAGTAGGCCTCGGGATCGTAGTAGCCCATGGCGGCGTGGCCGGGCGTCGGGCTCAGCAGGTCGGTGACGCCCGAATACGAGCCGGCGGTGATGGGTTCGCCATCAGGCCCGATCAGGCTCAGGTGCACCGATCCGCCGTACACGATGATGGTGTCCGGGTCGTAGCCCGGGATGGTCTGGTCGATCGGGAACACCGAGATCGGGTAGCCCGAATCATCGGTGAACCAGCCGTGCGTGTCGCCCGCCGCGGACTGGTTCTCGACGCTCCAGCGCGAGACCGTGGCTGCCTGCGCCGGCGGGGGCGCGGCTGCCACCGCCAGGGCCGAGAGGGCCAGGATCGACGCGATCCCGGTCGCGATCACGCGTCGTCCGAGTTGCTGCCGAGCCATCGCCATCCTCCCCGGCGGCCAGGGCCGCCATCTCCGTGGGATTCCCGCTCGCATCCGACCAGCCGGAAGGCTAGCCCTGCTGACGCGCCCCGGCCAGTGCCGGCCGGAACGCGGGAAATCCCGATGCCCAGGACGACGCGGATCGGCGCATCGCGTGACAGCCCGTGGCCTGACCCGAGGCCGGAGGTCGCCACCGGCCCGAACAGGGCATTCCACCGGCCCGATCCCGTCCTACACTCTGACAGGGAGTTGTCCGGGCGGTACCCGCAGGCACGCGTTTTCGGACTCCTGCGGGGCGGGCGTGCCGCGCCGTTGGACACGGACCGACAGGGGGTCGAAGGTGGCTGCGCGAGGGATCCGGGACGATCCGGTCTATCGACGGCTGGCGGCCCGTGATTCCCGTCGGGCGTTCCGCCTCGCCGGCCTCGTATCAGTGGTGGTCATCGCGGGGGCCGCGATCGCCGAGGCCGCCGTCGGGTCGCCCCCGGCCCGCGTCGGACTGATGCTGGCGGAAGGGTTTGCGTTTGCGACCCTGTGGTGGCTCCTCGGCCGGGCGCGTCACGACCGTGTGGCCGTCCTCGGCGGGATCATGGGCGTGCTGGCCGTCGCCGGCCCCGCGGGGTTCATGGTGGTGGCAACGCACCCCGCGCCCGACGTGGCGGTGGTTCTGACGGCGATCATCCCGGTGGTGTTCGCCGTGGTCGCGTCATGGCCGCTGCGGGCGCACCTTGTGTGGCTCGCCGGCGGCGCCGCGATTGTTCTCGGAGTCTTCCTGGCCGGCGCCGGCGTCCCCGCGATCGAGGAGGAGGGCGGCGCGATGGTGATCGCCTGGTTCTTCGGGGGCGTCCTGAGCGTTCTCGTCCACCAGGTGCTCGAGCGAGGTCGCGTGGACGCCCTGCTCGCGATCAAGGCGGCGCACCGCGGGCGGGCGGCCGGCGTCCGGACGCTGCACCGGCTGCGGGCCGTCGAGACGATGGGCCGCGCGCTCTCCGAGCACGGGCCGACGCCCGAGACGCTCGAGGCGGCGATGCTGCTGATGGAGGAGGAGTTCGGGTATCGCTACCCGTCCATCTACCTGGGCAACGACCAGGTCATGCAACTCGGTGCCCACCGCAACTACGAGAGCGCGATCCACGAGTTCCGGCGCGGCCGGGGTGTGATCGGCAGGGTCATGCGCAACCACGTCGCGGAGCTGATCCCGGACGTGGATCGCGAACCCGAGTTCGTGCGCGCCAGCATCCACGTCCGCAGCGAGATCTGCGTGCCGCTCCTGGCCGCGGACCGGTTCCGCGGCGTGATCAACATCGAGTCGGAGCACGCCCTCGGTGCCGACGACCTGGCCACGATCTCGATCGTGGCCGACCGGTTCGCGGCGGCGCTGGCCCTTGCCGACCGGCTTGCCGAGCTGCACCAGGTGCACGATGCCAACCCGCTGCCGATCGTGATGTTCGAGGGGGACGAGCGGATCTCCTTCTGGAACCGCGCGGCCGAGGAGGCGTTCGGCTGGACGGCGGCAGAGGTCGTGGGCGGATTGACGCCGCTCGTGGGGCCGGAGGACGAGGTAGCCAGCGCGCTCTGGGCCCGCCTGCTCGCCGGCGAGCGGGTGATGAGCGCCGAGGTCGCGCGCCGTCACCGCGACGGTCACCCGGTGCCGGTCCGGATGTTCGGCTCGCGGTTCGGGGAGCGGGAGCCGCACCGCTTCGTGGTGGTCTACCAGGACCTCCGCGCAGAGCTCGCGGCGAGCGCCGCGCTCTCCGAGAGCGAGACCCGTTTCGAGACCGTGGTCGGCGCCCTCCGGGAAGGCGTGCTCCTCCAGGGGCCCGACGGCCGGAT
>JBAXFC010000347.1:0-4540 GCA_037140135.1 Chloroflexota bacterium | reverse complement strand
GTTCTGCGCGGTATTGCCCTGCTGGCCGGGCTGCCCCTGCTGGCCCGCGTTCGCGAGCTGCCGGCGCGAGTCCTGCAGGCCCGACGCCGCCGAGGCGAGATCCCGGTTGACCTGGACCTTCCCGGAGGCCGCGTCGAGTGCCTGGCCCAACTTGTCGAGGGCGGACTTCGCGCCCGCGGTGTCACCCTGGGTAAGGCTCTGGACAGCATCGCGGAGCGCCAGGCCGGCGGCGCCGTCCGCCTGGCTCGCCTGGCCCTGGAGGCCCGCGAGCTGCTTGGCCAGCTCGTCGCGCTGCGCCTGCGTCATCGCGTCCACCTTGTCGCCGAGCTGCTTGAGGTCGTCCTTGGTGGTCTTGGGGTCGCCGCCGGGGTTCGCCTTCGGGTCCCCGGTGGCCGTCCGCGAGAGCGACCGTGACAGCGCGGCGAGCGAGGCCGCCTTCTGCTCGTTGGCGGGATCGAGCTGGGCCCGGACGTTGTCCTCCACGGCCCCCAGCTGGGCGAGGTTCATGTCCAGCTCGCCCGGGTTGTTGCGCAGCTTCTCGGCCAGCTTGCGCAGCTCCTCGGAGAGCTGCGTGCGCGGATCGTTGGCATCGGCGCCCTTCGCCTGGAGGTCCTTCGCGATCTTGTCGATCTTGTCGGCCTGGCGCTGCGCCTCCTGGCGGACCTGCTGGTTGCGCGTGATGACGAGGTCCATGGGGTTGGGGAGCAGGATCGCCGGCACCACGAGCGCCATCGCCACGAGGGCGACCAGCGCGGGTCGCCGGGCGAGCCGCGGCCTGAACAGCGAGGGCTCAACGGCCCGCAGCCGGGACACCGCATCGCGGCGCTGGCGCCGGATGAATCGGCCCTCGGCCTCGGTGACGTCGAAGCTGCCGTCCACCGCGATCGTCTGGTCATCGTCGGTGGCCGGGCCCGCGGCCGACGGCGTGGCACCGGCGAACGCGAGCGCGGAGGCGACGGCATCCCCGGCCCCGCCCTCGGCATCGACCGCAAGGGCGGTCTCGCCGATCGACGGCCGCACCCGGACGACGAGCGCGAGCAGGACCACGAGACCCACCACCGGAACCGCGGCCGCCACGAGGGCGGCGCTCTCGATGGGGAACAGCCGCTGCGTGATCGCAACCACGAGCTCGAGGGCCGCCACGGCCGCCAGGACGTACCACGCCCTGCGAACCGCACGCCGCAGCCAGAGCCGGCGGCGGTGGGCGGCGAGATCGGCCCGCAGCTCGGCGAGCGCGGGATCGAGCGCAACCCCGAGCGAGGCGGGATCGACGGGGACGAACGACGCCTGCGCTGACGAAGCGGCGCGGCGCGCCCGCATGGGACGCAGGCTTCGCAACCTGGTCATGACGCTGCACCTCCGGCTGGCCGGCGGCGGAGACGTGGCAGGCGGAGGCGCCAGCGCCGGGTCGGCGAGACAAGTTGGACGGAAAGGACGATCAGGACGAGGCCGGTCACCACCATGGCGAGCACGCTGTGCGGCCAGAAGCTGTCGCGCCCGATCCCGGCCTGGATGCCGGTGGCCGGATCGACCAGGCCGCCATCCTTGCCGGTGACCCCGGCGATGATCTGGCACGAGGCGGCGAACGTGTTCTCGGTGCCGCACATGACGTCGATCTGCGAGACGAACGGGTTCATCCAGAGCAGGGCCTCGGGCGGTCGCCGGGTCAGCTGCTCGATGGGGTTGCCCGAGCCGCCGGCCGGCTGGTCCGGCAGGACCCCGCTGTTGCCGGTCATGGCGACCCAGAAGATGAACACGAAGGCCGTGCCGGCCGTGAACACGATGGCCAGCACCAGGTCGATGATCGTGGCGGCCTGCGTCCGCTTGAGCAGCGCGGAGATGAACAGTCCCAGCGCTCCGAACATGAATGCCGTGCCCAGCAGGACCACGTAGGCCCGCAGCACGTCCTCGGGAGCGACGCCGCCGAACGTGAACACGAGGGCGACCACCGGGATCGACGCGGCCAGCAGCAGCAGGATCCAGGACAGCGCGGAGAGGAGCTTGCCCAGCACGATGGCGAGCGAGGAGATCGGCGTGGTGGTCAGCAGGTCGAGCGTCTGCTTCTCGCGCTCCATGCTGATCGCGCCCGCGGTGGAGGCCGGAGCGAGGATCAGGGTCACGATCGTGAGCAGGATCACGATCCCGAGGAACATGCCCCGGCCGATGTCCGCCGAGGCGGAGAAGGATCCGCTGAAGCCCGACGTGTAGGTCCGCTCCGTCAGGGACTCGATCATCCAGGCGAAGCCGGCGACGAGCAGCAGGTAGATGGTCAGGATCACGAAGGCGCGCTTGCCGCGCATGCGGCCGCGCAGCTCCTTGACGGTGACCGCGGCCATACCGGTGCCGACGTCCCGCAGGGCCCCGAAGCGGCGATGCGTGCCGGTGGTGCCGGTCACTGGGGCCACCCGGGCATCCCGCCCGGTGCGGTGGGGGCTGCCATCGGGACGGCGGCCGGCTGGCCGGGAGCCGGATCGTGGGCCGTGACCTGGAGGAAGAGCTCCTCGAGGTCGCTGGCGGCGCGCGCGAAGGAGAGGATGCGCAGGTCCGCCCGGATCGCCTCGGCGAGGAGACGGGCCGAACCCTCGTCGTCGCCGTGGAACCCGATCTCCACCGTGCCGTCCTCGAGCAGGTCCGCGATCGCCACGTCGGGCTGGACCGCGAACCAGGTCCGTGCCGCCTCCGCCGCATCGCGGTCGCCGAGGATGCGGGCCCGCAGGACCGCGCCCACGCGGAGCCGCTTCTCGATCTCGGAGACGCGCCCGTGGGCGAGGACCTGGCCGCGGTCGATGATCGCGACCGAGGTGCACAGCTCCTCGAGCTCCGGGAGGATGTGGGAGGAGACGAGGATCGTCTTGCCCATCGAGCGCAGCTCGCGCAGGAGCTCGCGCAGCTCCACGCGGGCCCGGGGATCGAGGCCCGACGCGGGCTCGTCGAGGAGCAGCACCTGCGGGTCGTGGACGAGCGTGTGGGCGAGGCAGAGCCGCTGCTGCATCCCGCGCGAGAGGCCCTGCACGTAGGCGTCGCGCTTGGACCCGAGGTCCACCAGCTCGAGCAGGTCGCCGATCATGCGCCGGCGCCGGTCGGCGGGGATCCCGTAGCAGCGCGCGAAGAAGTCCAGGTACTCCCAGACCTTCATGTCGTCGTATACGCCGAAGCTGTCAGGCATCCAGCCGAGGACGCGCCGGACGTCGTTGGGGTTCCTCCGGACCGAGGCCCCGGCGATCTCCGCGTCACCCCGGTCGGGGACGAGCAGCGTGGCGAGGATCCGCAGGGTGGTCGTCTTGCCCGCGCCGTTGGGCCCGACGAGGCCGAAGATCTCGCCCTCCTGCACGTCGAGGTCGAGGCCCGCGACGGCGACCGTCTTGTCATAGCGCTTCACGAGGCCGGTGGCCTTCACGATGCTGGTCATCGCACGCTCCCCGTGAGCTCGACCGGGAACTGGAAGCTGATCTGGTCGGCCCGCTGGTTGACGAAGCGGACCTGCAGCTCGCCGGTGAGCGGTTCCACCCAGCGGGCCGCGTCCGTGAGCTCGTAGGGCCGGCCCTGCGTCACATGCTCGAACTGGACCCAGGTCCCGGTACGGACATCGAGCACCTCGAAGTCCGGCAGGCCGTCAACCGGCAGCACGCAGCCCGCGGTGCCCGCCTCGCAGCGGGCCGCCTCGCGCAGGGCGATGGGGGCTCCGGCCGGCATCGACAGATCGCCACCGAAGGCCATTCCGATCACCACCTTGGTCGGGGTGAAGGTGCCCTCGAACGGGATCGGGCGGTAGGAGACGCGCAGGCTGCCGGAGCCGAGGTTGAGGGCCCATGGGTCCTTCGAGAAGAAGTTGGCGGTGGCCTCCACGATCGAGCTGCGGAGCAGGTCGTACCGGAACGTGGTCGTGCCGGAGATCGAGTAGGCGATCGGCACCTGGTAGAGCACGTTGGCGACGTGGCGGACGTGCTGGCCGACGATCTCGATCGGGACGACGCCGTCCGTGCCCCAGGCGATCAGGACCGCCGTGTCGGCGGGGAAGCCGCTCGCGAAGCCCGTCATGGGGTCGATCGAGATCTGGTCGATCATCGAGCGGCGGACCATCGTCCGCTGCTGCTCCTCGGACATCGAGCTGCCGTCCCAGTTCATCGGGCCCAGGATGCGGTCCGAGAGGTTGCCCTGGTTGAGCGGATTGGAGCCCATGCCCAGGTTGATCTTGGTGGAGGCGCCGGGCGCGATGTCGCCCAGCGTCTGGGCGGCGGAGCCGAGGACGATCGCTGCGCCGGCGAGCGTGAGCGACGACTCGTTGGTGACCGTGCCGGTCAGCCGCCCGTCCACGACCGCGAGGGTGGCGCTGACCTTGGGGCCGGTGGCGCTCGCCTCGGCGCGGATCGTCCGCAGCGAGCCGACGCCGACGTCGAGGTTGCGCACGCGGGACGGATCGCCTTCGACGACGTCGAGCGAGTTCACGACCCCGGATCCGAAGATGTCGCCGTTCATCGGCGCGGAGAGGAGCGCGTCGCCCGGGACCTTGATCTCATAGGTCGCCCGGGTGGGGCTGAAG
>JBAXFC010000346.1:0-4543 GCA_037140135.1 Chloroflexota bacterium | reverse complement strand
GTCGAGGGCGGCCCCGCTGATCCGCGATCCCGGTCGTGGTGGTTCGGCTGCG
Source organism: Chloroflexota bacterium (assembly GCA_037140135.1). Classification (GTDB taxonomy): domain Bacteria; phylum Chloroflexota; class Limnocylindria; order Limnocylindrales; family CSP1-4; genus CAIXZV01. The sequence goes on along the minus strand of JBAXFC010000346.1, from coordinate 4,491 downwards.
CCCCCGGCCACCCCGGCGGAACGCGAGGCGCAGCAGCGAGAGCCGCAGACGGCGCGTGGCCGAGCGGACGGCGGTCAGGCGCTCACCGCCAAGCCGCACCCGCGCGTACACCGTCTCCACCCTGGCGTCCGCAACCGTCCGCAGGTCTTCGCGAGCGACCGGAACCAGCTCCCCGATCGAGGCTGCGTACTCGTAGACGGTCTCCGTCGGGCGACGCGCGAAGCCGAAGCGGGAGGCGGCGCGCGTCATCGTCTGCCAGGCCGCCTCGGGGCTGATCTCGCCGCGCGGTCCGCGCACCCAGACGGCAGCAGCGGTCGCGATCACCGCCAGCAGCAGGAGCATGCCCAGGAGCACGAACACGGTCCGGTCGCCGGCGCGAGCGGTGGTCGTCGGACCGGTGGTCCCGGCGGGCGTGTCCCCGGCGATCCGCCGCGTGGGATCCGGCCGGTCGGAGCCGCCGCTGGAGGATGGCGTGGGAGCAGCCGACGCGACAGGCGGCCCGGCGGGGATCACCGATGGCCGGCCGACGCCCCCGCCGGTCGGGTCGAACGGGATCCAGCCGTACCCCGGGAAGTAGACCTCCACCCATGCGTGCGCGCCGCGGTTGCGCACCGTCTCCGTGGTCCCGGTCCGGTCGCCGGGGAGGAAGCCCTGGACCAGGCGGGTCGGGATGGGGTTGTCCGGGCTGGCGGCGCGCAGCAGGATCGCCATCGTGGAGGCGTAGTGGAGGCAGTAGCCGCGGTGCGTCCGGGCGAAGCACTCGACCGCGCTGGTCGACTCGCAGTTGATCCCGGACAGGTCGGTCGTGTAGGTGAAGTGCTTGTCGGAGGCCAGGTAGGCCTGCATGGTGACGGCGAGGTCGTAGGGGTCGCGGCTCGGGCTCTGCTCGAGAAGGGTGGTGAGGAGCGCCGTCGCGTCCTTGCCGATGGCACCGTCCGGGATCTGGGTGTAGCGCGTGCCGACCTCGGCCGGGTAGTCCTCGGGGGCGGCGCGCAGCTCGTTGCCGGTGATGCCGCCGGTCGGATCGTCGAGCAGCAGGACTGAGCTCGTGACCGTGTAGGCATCCCGGCCGCCGGGCAGCTCGACGCCCGCAAACCAGCCGGCGTCACCCTGGAGCAGCGCGTTGGCGGTCCGGTCAACCGAAGTCGGGGTGCCGGGCGCGAGCAGCAGGCTGTCGTGGTAGCCGTCCGGCGTGATGGTCGTGGTGACCTCACCGGTATCGGCCGGGATCGGTGCCTCCGCCGTGTCCGCGACCAGGGGCTGGCCGGCCTCCACGGGATAGCTGGTCACGTCCGACTGGATCCAGGCGCCCAGGGCAAACGTGTCGTAGGTCGCAGCCCGCCACCGGCCCCCGTCCCAGCCGGCTGGCACGGTCGCCGTGAAGGCCACCGCGTCGTCGCTGAACCAGCGATTGAGGATGCGGGCCGTGGAGCCGAAGCTGACCCCGCCGCCGCCACGGACGTCGCCGCCCACCGGGAAGATGCGCCCCAGCTCCTGCCCGATCTGGATCAGCTGGTCGTCCACGCCGTCCCAGGCGCCCGCCAGCGGTGCGGATGCCGCCCGCTGCGTGAGCACCAGCGACCCGACCATGGCGATCAGGATGAACACCGTGCCGCCGCGCAGGTAGAGCGAGGAGATCGTGGACGGATCGCCGATCCGGCGCTTGAGCCAGGTCGAGCGCTCGTCGAACGCGTGCATCTCAACCAGCAGGAACAGGGAGGCGAGGGCGAATGCGACGAGGTACGCAAGCTGGTCGCGGGCGGTCAGCGTCATGTTGCCCAGCAGGACGAGGCCGGTGATGACGATGCCGTTGAGCGGCCGGCGGTGCGTGAGGATCGCGCAGCCCAGGAACTGGGTCGTGGCCCAGATCACGCCCCCCAGCACCAGGATGTAGTGGACCTCCTGGGTCGTGTACGGGAGGCCGCGCCAGACGATGTCGAGGTAGGCCTCGGCCGTTCCCTCGGCGGTGAACCGGAAGGCCGCGGCTGCCGAGGTGCCTGGCACGATCGCCCAGCCCGCGATCACCGGGACCAGGAGGCCCGCGAAGAGCGCGCCGACGAGGTGCGTCGTCCAGTGGCCCCAGCGGACGCGCGACCCGGTGAAGGCGACGGCGAGCCCGCCGATGGCGCACAACGGCAGCGAGTCGGTCAGGGCGCCCCGGCCGTTGACCCAGGCCGGATCATCCACGGCCCAGGCGAGGATCAGGCCCAGGAGCAGCGTGAGGCCGATGACGAGCCAGCCCTCACCGGGGCGGCGGAAGCGTCCGACCGGCTGCTCGGGGCCGTCCTCCGGGGCTGCGGCCGCAATGTCGTGGCTCATCGGGCGAGCGCCTCCGCCACGGACTGGTCCGGCCGCAGGGTGAACGTCGCGAGCTCGTACTCGGCCAGGGCGTGGCGCAAGGCCCGGACGTGCTGCGCGGCGGCCTCGGCAGCGGCGGCATCCACAGCCGCCTCGAAGGCAGGTGTGTCGAGGGTCACGACCACCGTGGCGATCCCTCGAGCCCGCAGCCCCGCCAGCGGCCGCACGAAGGCCGGGTCCAGGGTGGGGGTGATGACGATCGCGGTCATGCCGCGACGCAGGCGCGTGAGCCCGGTCAGCAGGGCCTCATCGAGCGGGGTCCGGCCATCCGCCTCGACGGCGGCGAGGAGCTGGAGGATCTTGAGCCGCTGGCGGGCGCCGCGGTCGGCCGGCAGGACCGTCATCCGGTGCCCGCTCACGGTCATCCCCACGGCGCGGTTCTCCCCCAGCGCCTTGTCCGCGATGGACGCCGCGGCCCGGACCGCCACCTCGGTGGTGGAGCGGTCGCCGTGCCCGGCCTCCCACTCGACGTCGAGGTCGAGAAAGATCCAGGCGTCCGCTGTCTGCTCGAGATCGAACTCCTTGACCTGGATCTCGCCCCGGCGGGCCGTGGACCGCCAGTGGATCCGGTTCATCGAGTCGCCCGGCGCATACGGGCGGACCGCGTAGGCGAGCGGCGTGGTCTGGAGCGTGCGTTCCGGCGAGGCGTGGGACCCCTCGATGCTGGCCGGAGGCAGGCGCCAGAGCGGCAGGGGCTCGATCCGCGGATAGACGACCAGGGTGACCCCCTGCCCCACCGAGGCCGCGGCCTCGAAGAACCCGAACGGATCCCCGGTGCGGATCTGCAATGGCTCGATCCGGAAGTGGCCCCGGCGGACGAGCTCGGTGCGGACCATCCACGAGCGCTCCTGGCGCCCGCGCAGGGAGAGGGCGCGCCCTGGGAGCCCGCCCGGCAGCGAGGTGGGATTGTGGATCTCGAGCCACGGCTTGGGGAGCCGACCGGTGTTGCGCAGCGTGTAGGTGACGCGGAGCCGGTCGCCGACGTGGCCCGCCAGCTGGCTCACCGCGTAGCCCGCCTCGAGGTCCGCGAGGCCCATCCGGGTGAGGATGTAGCTGCCGCCGCCGACGATCAGCCCAAGGTAGACCAGGAAGAACAGGAACGGGTAGCCCGTGGAGAAGGCGGCCACCACCAGCACCACGATCAGCACCAGCAGCTGGAGGCGCCGGATCATCGCTGCGACCCTGCCCGTTGCGCCGGTCAGCCGTGCCGGCCGGTCAGCCGGCCGCCCGGCCCGACCGGACCTCGCGCAGGCCGGTGGCCGCCCGGGCCGCCTCGATCGGCGTCGCGTCGAGAAGCTCCTGGACCACGTGGGCGGCGTTGATGTCGTGGATCGACGAGGCCGTCTTGATGATCACCCGGTGGGCGAGCGCCGGCTCCGCGAGCGTCTTCACGTCGTCCGGGATCACGTAGTCACGCCCGAGGATCCCGGCCAGCGCCTGTGAGGCGCGATAGAGCGCGATCGAGCCGCGGGGGCTGGCGCCGAGGTACACGTCCGGGTGGGTCCGGGTGGAGGCGACGAGCCGGACGATGTAGTCCGAGACCGCCGGGTCCACGTAGACCTCCCGCACACCGGCCTGCAGCGCGCGCAGCTCGTCCACGGAGCAGACCTCGGTCAGGTCGTCCAGCGGGTGCGTCCGCTTCTGCTCGTCGAGGATCAGGATCTCGTCGAGCAGGGCCGGGTAGCCCAGGCGGATCCGGAGCATGAAGCGGTCGAGCTGGGCCTCCGGCAGGGCGAAGGTGCCCTCGTACTCGATGGGGTTCTGGGTGGCGATGACCAGGAACGGATCCGGCATGGCGTAGGAGATGCCGTCGATCGTGGACTGGCGCTCCTCCATGCACTCGAGCAGGCTCGACTGCGTCTTGGGGGTCGCCCGGTTGATCTCGTCGGCGAGCACGACCTGGCTCATGATCGGGCCGGGCCGGAACTCGAACTCCTGGGTCTTCTGGTTGTAGATCGAGAGCCCGGTGACATCGGACGGGAGCAGGTCCGGCGTGAACTGGATGCGCCGGAAGGAGCAGCCCAGGCTGCGCGCGATAGCCTTGGCCAGCATCGTCTTGCCGGTGCCCGGGACATCCTCGATGAGCAGGTGGCCGCGGCAGAGGAGCGCGACGAGCGCGAGGCGGACCTCGTG
>JBAXFC010000345.1:0-4549 GCA_037140135.1 Chloroflexota bacterium | reverse complement strand
GCGCCCGGTCTCGGTCATGGCGTAGGGCTCCGCCGGGCCGTGGTAGAAGCGGGCGGCGAGGGCGGCCACGGGGGCGGGTGAGCGGAAGTCCTCGAACAGCTCGATCCGGCCAAGGCCCAGCTCGGCGACGCAGTCATCGCGGAAGAGGGCCTGGCCCGGGTCGTGGAAGACCCACAGGACGCCGTCGTCCGGATCGCGCAGCAGGAAGCCGAGGCTCGTGAGCCAGGCGATGTCGAAGTCCTGGCCCTCGTCGATGACGACGGCGTGGAACGGGTCCTCGAGGGTGTCGATGGCGCGATCGAGCGCGGTGGGCAGGACGGTGTTGAACCAGTCCGGGGGCAGCTCGCCGGCAGGCTTGGGCGGCAGGGTCCCGGCGGCGGACGCGAGGCTCTCGCACAGGCCGTGGAAGGTGGCGACCATCGGCCGGCGCGAGGGATCGGGCTCGTCCGCCTCGATGTCGCGCAGGACGGAGGTGGCGAGGGCCTGGTTGAAGCAGCAGTAGAGGGTTCGATAGCCCTCGCGCGCGAGGCGGCGGGCCTTCTCCACGGCGACGAGGCTCTTGCCGCTCCCGGCCGGCCCCACCACCTCGAGCCGCCGGGTGGCCCGGTGCTGGTTGACGATGGTCTTCTGGAACAGGGTGGCCTGCACCAGGCGCTCCCGGGCGTCGTCCACGTCGCGCCCGATGAGCCGGTGGAGGACGACCTCGGGCGCGAGGAGGTCGTCGATGGCGGCCACCTGGTCCGCGCTCAACGGGTGGCCGCGGGTGCCGTCGCCGGTCCACCAGGCCCAGGCACGCTCGAGGGCCTGCCGCGTCCGCTCCGGGGACTCGAAGGCCTCGGCGTCGAGGATGATCGCCGAGGGCGCGTCCGGGGCCAGGAGGCCGTGGCCGCGCGGGAGGGTGCGCAGGTCGGCGCCCGGGAAGGCGACGGCGTGGCCGGACCGGGGCCGGCGGTCCTCCATGATGCCCAGGCTCTCGCAGATGATGCGCAGGAGGGCCCACCGGTTGCCCTCGGCCTGCGCGAAGGGGCTGCGCCCCAGCCGGCGGTCGCCCAGGTACCAGCGGCCGTCCTTCTCGAGGCGCGGCTCACCGGCCTTGGTCTCGATGACGAGCAGGCCGTGCTCCGGGTGGGTGATCACGAGGTCCGACTCGCCGTCGTAGGCGGGCTTGTCCGGTCGCTCCCGGTCGAGGTGGCGGAGGTTGGCGTACAGGCGCGCCTCAGCGGGGAGGACGGCCCGGATGGCCGCCTCGACCCTGCGTTCCTCGTCCTCGCCCTGCGTCATGCGCCTGGCCACCTGCCGTGTCCCGGCCGTGTCCCCTCGCCGGGCCAAGGTGCGCCGCGCAGGCGCCGTCCCCGAGCGTACCAAAGCGCGGGGGCCGCGGACGGCCTGGCGCGTGGAGCGGGCCGGCCGCCGGGGTTCCCCCGGCAGGACGTCGAGCCGATAGACTCATCGCATCCATCACCCTCCTTGGCACCGAGGCCTCGTCCCCGCACCGGCGCCCAGCGCGGTCTCCGCGCCACGAGGGCTCCACGAGGCACGAGAGCCCGGCGCCCGAAGCGAACCCGATGACCTTCCGCCTGGCCCGACTGCTCGTCCGCATCTTCATCCGCGTGGTTGCGCGCGTGCGGCTGGTCGGCGGTGAGAACATCCCGGTGTCGGGCGGATTCGTGGTGGCCACCAATCACGTCGGCCGGATCGACGCCGGCCTGCCGTATGTCGTGCTCGACCGCCCGGACGTCATCGTGCTGGTGGCCGAGAAGTACCGCGAAGTCGCGTTGACGCGCATGATCGCGAACGCCCTCCGCGGGATCTGGGTGGACCGCTTCGGTGCCGACATGACCGCGGTCAGGGCCTCGCTGCGGCGGCTGCGGGCGGGCGGCGTCCTGGTGATCGCACCCGAGGGGACGCGCAGCGCCACGGGCTCGCTCCTGCAGGCGCGGTCGGGCGCGGGCTTCCTCGCCGCGAAGTCCGGCATGCCGGTCCTGCCCGTGGCCGTCACCGGCTCGGATGACGCGGCGGTCTCGTCGGGCCTCAAGCGGCTGCGCCGGGCCAGGGTGACGGTCCAGTGCGGACCCACGTTCCACCTCACGCCCCGCCCGGACCTCGCGGGCGAGGCGAGGCTCAAGGCGTACGACGACGAGATCATGTGCCGGATCGCGGTGCTGCTCCCGCCGGAGCGCCGCGGCGCGTACGCGGACCACCCGCGCGTGGCGGAGCTCCTCGCCTCGTCCTGAGCCGGGCCCGGCGGCCGGGGCGGCGACCGGGGCGGCGACCGGGGCGGCGACCGGCCCGCGGCGACCGGCCCGCGGCAGACCCCCGGCAAGTCCGCGGACCCCCGTGTGACGAGCCCCGCGGACCCCGTGCAACCGGAAGTGCCCCCGTGGCGTCTTTGGCGCGGATCCACCACCCGGCGCGCTCCCAACCCGCAAGCACGGCAGGTACACCCCATGAACGCCACCTCGAGCACCCCCTCCCGCTGGACGCTCATCATCGGCATCGCGGCCCTCGCTGCGGGCCTCATCGCCGGCCCGGTCCTCGCCGGCGCCCTGGCCCCCAACGGCCGCGCCGTCACCCCGCTCACCGCCACCGGTGACACCACCCCCGAGCACACGATCAGCGTCACGGGCGCCGGCAAGATCACGGTCGTCCCGGACATGGCCATCGTCAACCTCGGCGTCTACGTCGAGAAGAACACCGCCAAGGCCGCCCGCGAGGCCGCCGCCGTGTCGATGACCAAGGTCATCGCAGCGCTGCGGGCCCTGGGCATCGCCGACAAGGACATCGCCACCGCGATGATCAGCCTCAACCCGGTCTACGACTACTCCACCAACGTCCAGCAGCTGCGCGGCTACCAGCTGAGCAACCAGGTCACCGTCACGGTGCGTGATCTCGCGAAGGTCTCCGACGTGCTGGACGACTCGATCGCCGCGGGCGCCAACACCGTCAACGGCGTCTCCTTCGACGTCGCAGACCGCTCGGGCGCCGAGGCCAAGGCCCGCACCGCCGCCGTGGTCGATGCCAAGGCCAAGGCCGATGCGCTGGCCGCGGGCGTGGGCGTTCATGTCACGGGCGTCGCCTCGATCAGCGAGACCGTCTCGAGCCCCATCTGGTACAACCCCCAGATGGCGACCGGTGGCGTCAAGCAGGATGCCGCCACCCCGGTGATGCCCGGCACGACGGACATCGAGATCACCGTGCAGGTGAGCTTCCTCATCGACTGAGACTCCGCGGATGCGGAAGGGGGGCCGGACCAACCGGCCCCCCTTTTTCGTGCCCGGGCTCCTGCCGCGGCCTCGTGGCCGGACGCTAGCCTTCGCGCAAGCGTCATTCTTTCTGGGGAGGACACGACATGCGACGGCGGCCCACGGCTTCGGCCTGTGCGGGATTCCTGCTTGGGGCGGTCGTTGCCCTCGGCGCGTTCGGCATTGCGCCGCAGCCCGTCGCCGCCGGCGGCGACCAGCTCCAGGAGAAGGGCCTCTCCACCTACGAGCTGCAGCCGGAGCAGCACCGGATCCACGTCACGATCCGGTTCACGCTGACCAACAAGGCGCCCAGCACGGCCCGCAGCTACGACTGCTCGTACTGGGCGTACTCCTACTGGGGCTCGTACTGGGTCCCGGCCACCTGCTCCGGCCACACCAACTACTACTACAACTCGTACAAGTTCTACTCCGAGAAGGACGCCAAGGGCCTCAAGGTCAAGGCGGACTCGGGAACCGCGAAGGTCTCCAAGGGCAAGGTCACCGGCGACTGGAGCCTCAACAAGATCACCTTCTCCTCGCTCTGGTACGGCAAGTCCCGGGTGCTGACCGTGACATACGACCTCCCGGCCGATGGTCCCCGTCCCGATGGCGGGCGCATCGCCTCCGCGGGCTACGCGGACTTCTGCGGCTGGGGCCCCGGCACCGACAAGGGCGAGGTGCGGCTCATCGCCCCGTCCGGCTACGCGATGGTCACCACCGGCGCGCTCACCAAGACGGCAGGCACGGCCGTGAACACCTGGTCGTCGGGGCTGCTGACGGCCAAGCCGTGGTCATTCGAGGGCTGCCTCGAAGGCGCGAACGCGGACGCCTACGGTTCGGTGCCGGTCACGATCGATGGCGGCGGCACGATCGCCGTCGAGGCCTGGAAGGACGACGAGGCGTGGGCCTCCACTGCGCAGGCGGCCGCCGACGACCTCGCCGCCATGGCGCCGGTGCTGGGCACCGGGAGCCTGCCCACGGCGATGGCGATCCGCGAGACGTCGATCAACGCGGGCGGCAGCACGGGCTTCGACGCGAAGACCGGCGTCTACACGGCCAACGAGTTCACGCTCGATGCGGCGGCGATCCGCGACGGCTTCGCGCTGGCCGCCTGGTTCGGCGGCGACACCTGGGGCAACAACTGGCTGCGGGCCGGCTACCTGGGCTGGGCGGAGCACCAGGCCGGCCTCAACGTCCGGTGCGACGAGCCGGGTGCGTACCCGGTCAGCGGCGCCAGGGCCGACATGACGGTCTGGGCGAAGCCCGGCGTTGGCGCGGGCGCCACGGACCTGGCGATCTGGACCTGG
>JBAXFC010000344.1:0-4554 GCA_037140135.1 Chloroflexota bacterium | reverse complement strand
CGGGCCGCCGCGGCCGCCCCGTCGATCGACTCGCCGGTGACGATCACGCCGCGCGCCGATGCCGAGTAGCGGTTGATCGAGTTGGTCTCGGTGCGGATCACCTGGCCGTTGGCCGAGATGAGGAGCAGCTCCTCGTCCTCGGGGGTGACCTGCTGGACCGCCGCCACGAGGCCCGTCTTGCGGCCCTCGAGCGAGATCAGCCGGACGCCCTGGCCACCGCGGTGCTTGCGCCGGAACTCGTGCATCGAGACCCGCTTGCCGTAGCCGGTCTCGGACAGGACCAGCAGGTCGGACTCGGGCTCCACGACGGTCATCGAGACCACCGCGTCCCCCTGGCGTGCCAGCCGGATGCCGATCACGCCGCCTGCGTCGCGGCCCATCGGCCGGACCTCCTCCTCGGAGAAGCGGGCAAGCATGCCCTGCGAGGTGGCGATGATGATGTCGTCCTCGCCGGAGCTCGACGAGACCCAGGCCAGCTCGTCGCCCTCGGCGATCGTGATGGCGCGGATGCCCGTGGACCGGACGCGCTCGAACTGCTCGAGCGGGGTCTTCTTGATGATGCCGCGCCGGGTGGCGAGGACGAGGTACCGGCCGGACTCGAAGTTCGGCAGGCAGATGGTGGCCACCGGGACCTCGCCCGATTCCACCTGGACGCCGGGGAGGTTGATGATCGCCATCCCCTTGGCCTGGCGGCTGGCATCCGGGATCGCGTGGACCTTGGCGCTGAACACGCGGCCCTTGTTGGTGAAGAACAGCGCCCAGTCGTGCGTGTTGGCCGCCAGGAGGTGCTCGACGGCGTCCTCCTCGCGGGTGACGTGGCCGATGATCCCCTTGCCGCCGCGGTGCTGGCGGCGGTAGGTGGCAACCGGCTGGCGCTTGATGTAGCCGCGGCGGCTGATCGTCACGACGACGTCCTCGTCGGCGATCAGGTCCTCGTCGGTCATCTCGCGGTTGGAGTCGTCCACCACCCGCGTTCGGCGCTCGCCCGCGTACTTCTTCTTGAGCTCGACGAGCTCGTCCTTGATGATCGCGAGCACGCGGGCCGGGTTGGCCAGGATGTCCTCGAGCTCGGCGATGAGCTGGATGATCGCGAGGTACTCCTCCTCGATCTTCTTGCGCTCGAGGGCCGCGAGGCGGGCGAGGCGCATGTCCAGGATCGCCTGGGCCTGCAGCTCCGAGAGCGCGAACTTGGCCATGAGGTTGTGGCGGGCCGTCTCCACGTCCGCGGACTCACGGATCGTCTTGATCACCTCGTCGAGGTTGTCGAGCGCGATCTTGAGGCCTTCGAGGATGTGGGCCCGGGCGCGGGCCTTCTCGAGGTCGAACTCCGTGCGCCGCCGGACGATGTCGCGCCGGTGTTCGACGTAGTGCCCGATGACGGCCTTGAGCGGCAGCGTCTGCGGCTGGCCGTCCACGAGGGCGAGCATGTTGAGGTTGAAGGTCGTCTGGAGCGCCGTGTGCTTGAACAGGTTGTTCAGCACCTTGTGCGGGTTGGCGTCGCGCTTGACCTCGATGAAGATCCGCATCCCGTCACGGTCGGACTCATCGCGCAGGTCGCTGATCCCGTCGAGCTTCTTCTCCTTGACGAGGTCGGCGATCTTCTCGAGCAGGGAGGCCTTGTTCACCTGGTACGGCAGCTCGGTGACGATGATCGCCGTCCGGTCGAGGCGGCTCTCCTCGAAGGCCACCTGCGCGCGCATCACCACGCGGCCGTGGCCGTGGGCGTACATCTCGCGGATGGCGTCGATCGTCTCCTGCTCGCCGGTCAGCGGGTTGCGCCGCGTCTCGAAGCGGAAGATGGAGGCGCCGGTCGGGAAGTCCGGGCCCTTGACGACGCCGCACAGGTCGTCGTTGGTGATCGTGGGGTCGCCGATGTAGGCGATCGTGGCGTCCACGATCTCGCCCAGGTGATGGGGCGGGATGTTGGTCGCCATGCCGACGGCGATGCCGGACGAGCCGTTGATCAGCAGGTTCGGCAGCCTGGCGGGCAGGACCGACGGCTCCTTCTGGGTGCCGTCGTAGTTGTCGACGTAGTCGACGGTGTCCTTGTCGATGTCGGCGAGCATCTCGGCCGAGATCGCGGTGAGGCGGGCCTCGGTGTACCGCATGGCGGCTGCGGAGTCACCGTCCACCGATCCGAAGTTGCCCTGGCCGTCCACCAGCGGGTAGCGCATGGAGAAGTCCTGGGCCAGCCGGACGAGGGCGTCGTACAGGGCGACGTCACCGTGCGGGTGGTACTTGCCCATCACCTCGCCGACGATCGCGGCGCACTTGCGGTAGGAGCTCGTGTTGCTGAGCCCCATCTCCCCCATCGTGTAGAGAATCCGCCGGTGGACCGGCTTGAGCCCGTCGCGGACGTCCGGCAGCGCGCGCGCCACGATGACGCTCATCGCGTAGTCGAGGTACGAGACGCGCATCTCGTCCTCGATTCGGATAGGCCGGATGTCGCCCAGGTTGTCGGTCACGTGGTGGCTCTCCTCCGGTCGGGGTCAGCGGTGGTCAGGATCGGTTGATGACGGTGCGCTCGACAGGCGGGACGGCCAGGCCGAGGTGCAGGAAGTCGGCGGCGGCGGCCGACGCGCGGGAGGTGCCCGGGGCACCTGGCTTCTTGCGGATGTCGCCGAGGGCCGTGCGCAGGCGGACCACGGTGGGGGCGTCGAGCTTCTCGAAGGTGTCGCGGATGACCCGGGCGCGGTGGCCGTCCACCGTGGCGACGGCGATGGCCGCCTCGCGATCCAGGAGGGCGATGGTGGCGTCGTGGTCCACCGCGAGCAGGTTGCGCAGGGCCCACGAGAGGCTCCTCTGCACGTCGGGCTCCGCGTCGCCCACGAGATCCCCGACGATGCCGAGGCCGCGACGGGCGATCTCCGGGGTCCGGCCCGCTGCACGGTCAACGAAGGGCATGGTCGCGACGGTGGAGCCGGCCAGGCGGCGCTCCCAGCGTGACGGGGAGTAGACCAGCTGCTCCAGCTCTGCCCAGCGATAGGGCTCCGCGAGGATCCCGCGCCCGGCGACATGGGCGAGGTTGTCCACGGTGATCCAGTCGGCCGCGGCGCGTGCCTCGCCCCGGACAAGCTGCCAGGCGCGCTCGGGCTCGCGCGTGATCGCGCGGTCGATGAGGTCGTTGGCGATCCAGTGAAGCTCGAGGAGCGGGTCGCGGTCGAGGTGCTCCGCGATGTCGAGCAGGCTGTCGGGCCGGTCGCGGCGGGTGGCGGCCCGCAGGCCGCGCGTCACCGCGGCGAGCAGCGGGTTGCGGACGCCCAGAAGGTGGCCGATGCCGGGAGCGACGCGCCGCTGGCCCGCGAGGTACTCCGGGTCAGCGAAGGCAGGCAGGCCGTCCCTGATGAGCGCTGCGACGCCGGCCGGGTCCTGGGCCTCGTCTCCGGCACGCCGGCCGAGGGCGGTCGCCTCGTCCACGCGGGCCGCCACGAACGCCCGCGAGCGCAGGGTCGTCGCGCTGGTCGTCGCGCTGGCCATCGCGCTGGTCATCGCGCTGGTCATCGGTGCGAGCGGCCGGTCGGCCACGGCGGTGCTCACCCGTGCTCCACCGGGCCGGGTGTTGCGCTCGAGGTGGTGGCATCCTCGCCCAGCACGAAGCCGTAGCGGGCCTTGAGCTCGCGCTTCCTGTCCTCGGGGGCGGCCAGGAAGGTGGCCGTCGAACGGGCGAGCACGCTGCCGTCGGCCGGGTCCAGCAGGACACCCTCCGCCTCGACGAGCCGTCGCCGGGCCTGGACGACACGGCCCTCGCCCCTGATCGGGCGGCCGAGCGGAACGGGCTTCTTGAACTCCACGTTCATCCGGGCCGTGACGCCCCACATGTCGTGGTCCACCAGGGCCCAGGCCATCACCTCGTCGAGGATCGTGCAGATGATGCCGCCGTGGGCGATGCCGTCCCAGCCCTGGAAGCGCTCCTCGAGGGTGGTCTCGACCCAGCACTGGTCGTCGCCGGCGTGCAGCTCCAACTGCAGCCCGTGGGTGTTGCGTGTCCCACAGGCGAAGCAGTTGTGCGGCAGGAGCGAGATCTGCTGCCCGCCGATGCGCACGTCCCGGACGGCCGGCTCAGATGTCAAGGTTGCGCACCTTGCGAGCCTCGGTCTTGATGAAGTCCTTGCGCGGCTCCACGCGCTCGCCCATGAGCATCGTGAAGATGCTGTCCGCGACCGAGGCGTCCTCCACCTCGACCTTGAGCAGCGTCCGGGTCTCCGGGTTCATCGTGGTGTCCCAGAGCTGGTCCGCGTTCATCTCGCCGAGGCCCTTGAACCGCTGGGTGCTGACGTTCTTGGTGGAGAACGACTTGATCACCCCGTCGAGCTCCTTCTCCGACTTGGCGTACTTGGTCACCTTGCCGGTGGAGACGCGATAGAGCGGGGGCTGGGCGATGTAGAGGTAGCCGTTGTTGATCACCTCCGGCATGTGCCGGTAGAAGAACGTCAGCAGCAGGGTGCGGATGTGGGCGCCGTCCACGTCCGCGTCGGTCATGATGATGATCCGGTGGTAGCGGAGGCGGTTGATGTCGAAGCTGTCGCCGATGCCGCCGCCGAGGGCGATGATCAG
>JBAXFC010000343.1:0-4585 GCA_037140135.1 Chloroflexota bacterium | reverse complement strand
CTTGATGTCCGGCACCTTCCCGACCCAGGCCAGGGTCGTCATCATCGGCGGCGGAATCGTCGGCACGTCGGTTGCCTACCACCTGGCCAAGCGAGGCTGGACGGACACCGTCCTCCTCGAGCGCAAGGTGCTGACCAGTGGCACCACCTGGCACGCCGCGGGCCTGCTGACCAAGCTGCGGGCCACCTACAACATGACGGTGATCGCCGCGTACGCAGAGACGCTGTTCCGGGCGGTCGAGAAGGAGACGGGCCTCTCGACAGGCGTCCGGACCACGGGCTCCATCCTGATCGCGCGGACCGAGGAGCGCTGGTCCGAGATCAAGCGGAACATGGCCATGGCCAAGACGGCGGGCTTCGAGGTCCACGAGATCTCGCCGGCCGAGGCCAAGCAGAAGTGGTCCCTGATGGACGAGTCGGGGATCGTCGGGGCGGTCTTCCTCCCGGCCGACGGCGTGGCCAACCCGGCCGACGCGACGATCGCGGTGGCCAGGGCGTTCCGTGACCGGGGCGGCCAGATCTTCGAGCACACGAAGGTCGAGGAGGTCCTGACCAAGGATGGCCGCGTGGTCGGCGTGCGGACCGACCAGGGCGACATCGCCTGCGACATCGTGGTCAACTGCGCCGGCATGTGGGCACGCGAGCTGGGCCGCAAGAACGGGATCGACATCCCGCTCCATGCCGCCGAGCACTTCTACCTGATCACGGAGCCCGTGCCCGGCCTCCAGCCTGACCTGCCGGTCCTGCGCTGCCCGGACGACACGGCGTACATCCGCGAGGACACCGGCAAGATCATGGTCGGGTTCTTCGAGCCCGGCGCCAAGCCGTGGGGCATGAACGGGATCCCCGAGGACTCCGAGTTCATCCGGCTGCCCGAGGACTGGGACCACCTTGGCCCCTTCATCGAGATGGCGGCCCGGCGGCTGCCGCTGCTCAACGAGGTGGGCATCAAGCTGTTCTTCAACGGCCCCGAGAGCTTCACCCCGGATGACCGCTACATCCTCGGCCCGGCGCCGCAGCTCGACGGGTACTGGGTGGCGGCCGGCTTCAACTCCGTGGGCTTCCAGTCCGGCCCGGGTGCCGGCCGTGCGATGGCCGACTGGATCGTGGACGGGCACGCGCCGATGGACCTGTCCGAGGTGGACATCCGGCGCTTCATGCCGTTCCAGGTCAACCGACGCTACCTGCGCGAGCGGACGACCGAGGTGCTGGGCCTCCTCTACGACATGCACTGGCCGTTCCGCCAGGTCGAGACGGCGCGCGGCGTCCGCAAGTCCCCCCTCCACGACCGCGTTGCGGCCGCGGGCGCGGCGTTCGGCGAGGTCGCCGGCTGGGAGCGCGCGAACTGGTACGCCCCGGCGGGCCAGAAGGCCGAGTACGAGTACTCGTTCAAGCGCCAGAACTGGTTCCCCTGGTCCGCCGACGAGCACCGCGCCGTGCGCGAGACGGTGGGTGTCTTCGACCAGAGCTCCTTCGCCAAGCTGCTGGTCCAGGGGCCGGATGCCGAGGCGGTGCTCAACCGCGTCTGCGCCAACAACGTGGCCGTGGCACCCGGACGCCTCGTCTACACCCAGTGGCTCAACGAGCGCGGCGGGATCGAGGCGGACGTCACGGTCACCCGGCTCGATGCCGACCGGTTCATGGTCGTCTCCGCGGCCGCCGACCAGGTCCGCGACCACGCCTGGCTCAAGGCCCACATCCCGGCCGATGCGCGCGTCTACCTGACCGATGTCACCGCCGGCATGGCGGTGCTCAACGTCCAGGGGCCGCGCTCCCGGGAGCTGCTCTCGCGCATCTCGCCCGACGACTTCTCCAACGCCGGGTTCCCGTTCGGCTCCTCGCGCGAGGTGGAGATGGGGCTGGGGCTCGTGCGCGCATCCCGCGTCACCTACGTGGGCGAGCTGGGCTGGGAGCTCTACATCCCCACCGACATGGCGGCCCACGTCTACGACGAGCTCATCGGCGCGTCCGACGGCCTGGGGCTGCGGCACGCGGGCTACCACGCACTCAACTCGCTGCGCGTGGAGAAGGCGTACCGGCATATGGGCCACGACATCACCGAGGAGGACTCGCCGCTCGAGGCCGGCCTCGGGTTCTGCGTCTCGTGGGACAAGCCCGGCGGCTTCATCGGCCGCGACGCGCTTGCCCGCCGCCGGGACGAGGGATCGAACCGGCGCCTGGTCGCCTTCACCGTGGACAACCCGGAGGCGCTCGTCTACCACAACGAGCTGATCTGGCGGGACGGGGAGCTGGTGGGGTACGTCACCTCCGGCTGGTACGGGCACACGCTCGGGCACGCCGTGGGCCTCGGGTACGTGACCGCCCCCTCGGCTGCGGAGTGCACGCCGGACTGGATCATGGGTGGCCGCTACGAGCTGGAGATCGAGCGCGAGCGGTTCGCGGCCACGCCGTTCCTCCGGCCGCCGTATGACCCGACCGGAGCCCGTATCAAGATCTGAGGCTGCTCGTCGGGGGCGGCGCCCGCGTGGGCCGTCCCCGTCCTGCCCTCGCCATCCTGCCGGCCGTCCCGTTCCCCCTGCACGCCCGGAGGCCGGGTGAGACCGTCCTGGGGATGCCCCCCTCGACCGTGCCTCCCCATGCAGGACGTTCGGCCCCCGAGCCGGGCCCCTTCGGCCCTGTGGGGCGACCCCCCCGCATCCCGACAGTACGCCAATCCGGCGACGGTCGGTGCCAGCGATCCTTTTCGGAATCGCGCGCGCCGAGTCGGTTCGCCGGCTGGTTGAAGACGTGGGGGGCCACGCGCTCAGGCAGGCCTGGAGGAGAGAGATGGGCGAAGCCGGAGGGCTCGAGTTGAGCCCCGTGCTGGATTCGGGACCGACACCGCAGGGCGCAGCCGCCGGTGCGGACAGCTGGCTCGTTGACGCGCTCGTGCAGCGCGGGATCAGCCGCCGCCGGTTCTTGGGCTTCGCTTCGGCGATGACCGCGCTGCTGGCACTGCCGCAGGCGATGACCCCGCAGATCGCGAAGGCGCTCGAGAGCGCCAAGAAGCCCATCGTCGTCTGGCTCGAGTTCCAGGACTGCGCCGGCAACAGCGAGTCGATGCTCCGCAGCAGCCACCCGACGGTCGCTGACGTGGTCCTCGACGTCCTCTCGTGGGAGTACCACGAGACGATCATGGCCGCAGCCGGCCACCAGGCCGAGCAGATCCTCGAGACGGTCAAGGCCGGCGACACGCCGTACGTCCTGATCGTCGAGGGCTCGATCCCCACGGCCGAGAACGGCATCTACTGCACCATCGGCGGCAAGACCGCGATCCAGATCCTCCAGGAGATGTCGGCCAAGGCCGCGCTCGTGATCGCGGTCGGCGCCTGCGCCTGGGACGGCGGCTTCCCGCGCCTCGGCCCCACGGGCGCCGTCGGCACCGGCGACATCATCGGCAGCAGCAAGCTGATCAACCTCGGCGGCTGCCCGCACAACGTCGCCAACACCGCCGCGACGATCGTGCACTACCTGGCCTTCGGCAAGGCCCCGGCCCTCGACTCCTACAACCGCCCGCTCTTCGCGTACGGCCACCTGATCCACGACCAGTGCGAGCGCCGCGCCAACTTCGACGCCGGCCGCTTCGTCGATGCCTGGGGCGATGAGGGCCACCGCAACGGCTGGTGCCTCTACAAGATGGGCTGCAAGGGGCCGCAGGCCACCTACAACTGTCCGGTCGTCCGCTGGAACGACGGCACGAGCTGGCCGATCGGGGCCGGTCACGGCTGCATCGCCTGCGCATCGCCCAAGTTCTGGGAGCGGATGAGCCCGTTCTACCAGCGTCTGCCCGACGTGAAGATGTTCGGCGTCGACGTGGACGCGCAGACCATCGGTCTCGGCGCGGTGGGCTTCGTGGCGGCTGCAACGGCACTCCATGGCGCGGGCGTCGTCGCCCGCAGAGCGCGCGAGCGCAAGAAGGCGACGGTTGCCTCGGACGGCACCGTCGTGGCGTCAACGTCCGATCCCTCCGCGCCGGCCGCCGCCGGCGACGGCAAGAACTAGGAGCGGACGATGGCCAGCAACATCGTGATCGATCCTGTCACCAGGATCGAGGGGCACCTCCGGATCGAAGCCCAGGTTGAGGGCGGCGTCGTGACGTCCGCCCACTCCTCGGGGACGATGTTCCGGGGCATGGAGCTCATCCTCAAGGACCGCGACCCCCGCGAGGCCTGGATCTGGGCACAGCGCATCTGCGGCGTGTGCACCACGGTCCACGCCCACACCTCGGTCTACGCTGTGGAAGCGGCGCTCGGCATCGAGGTCCCGCCCAACGCGCGGCTGATCCGGAACCTGATCGCGGGCGCGCAGCACATCCAGGACCACGTCATCCACTTCTACCACCTGCACGCCCTCGACTGGGTGGACGTGACCGGCTGCCTCACGGCCGATCCCGCAGCCACGGCCAAGCTGGCGGCGTCGATCTCCCCGTGGCCGAAGAACTCCGAGACCTACTTCGCGGGCGTCAAGGCGCGCGTCAAGAAGCTGGTCGACTCCGGCCAGCTGAGCCTGTTCACCAACGCCTACTGGGGCCACCCGGCGTACAAGCTGCCGCCGGAAGCGGACCTCATGGCCGTCGCGCACTACCT
>JBAXFC010000342.1:0-4600 GCA_037140135.1 Chloroflexota bacterium | reverse complement strand
GTGGTTGACGATCCGGAGCTCGTCCCGCCACTCGATGGCAGCCTCGAGCTCCGCCGCATCACCGCCCAGCACGACGACCACGTCCGCGATCCCCGCCACGGACAGCGCGTCGAGCACGTGCTGGAGCAGCGGTTGCCCGCCCAGCGGCGCGAGCATCTTGAGCGACCCGAAGCGGGTGCCGGCGCCCGCAGCCAGCACCACGCCCACCGTCCTCACGACGCGACCTCCCGCTCACGGGCGAGCTCGCGCATCGGCCGTCCACCGCCGCCCCGCCGCTCCGCGACGACCTCGGCCATGATCGAGAGCGCCGTCTCGGCCGGCAGCCGTCCCCCAAGGTCGAGGCCGATCGGGCCACGCAGGCGGGCGAGGGCATCGGGATCGACGCCGGCCTCGAGCAGCCGTGACCGCCGGTCTGCCTGGGTCTTGCGGGAGCCGACGGCGCCCACGTACCGGCAGCCGCGGGCGAGCGCGGTCACGATGGCCGGCTCGTCGAACTTCACGTCGTGGGTCAGGACAGCCACGGCGTCCGCCGGGCCGAGGCCGATCTCGTCCGCCAGCTCATCGGGCCAGCCGACAAGGAGCCGGTCCACGTCCGGGAACCGGGCCGGCGTGGCGAACGCGCTCCGGCCGTCGATCACCACGGTCTCGTAGCCCAGCTCCCGGGCCAGGCGCACCAGCGCCCGCGCAACCTCGACCGCTCCGATGACGACGAGGCGCGGACGGACCGGGTAGGCCTCCAGGAAGATGCCCCGCCCGTCGATCTCCACCGTGCGCGACACGCCCTTGGCGAGGCATTCCCGCCCGGCCGCCACGAGGGCCGCGTCGGCGGCGGGCGACCCGAGGCTGCCGTCCAGGCGCCCGTCGTCGTGGACCACCAGCGGCTCGGCGGGCACGGCGCCCTCGCCCGGCTGGTGCGGTCCGAAGACCGGCGGCGGCGAGCCGGCTGGCAGCACGGTCGCGATCGCCCGCCCGTCTCCCCTGCCCTGCCGCGTCTCGCGGGCGGCCGCAGCAGCGGCAGCAGGCACCTCCGGCGCGATCAGCACGTCGATCGTGCCGCCGCAGGCCAGGCCGACGTCCCAGGCCTCCTCGTCGCTGATGCCGTAGCGGATGACACGCGCCCGACCCGTCCTGCGCGCAGTCGCGATCTCCTCGGCGGCCGCACCCTCCACGCAGCCGCCGGAGACCGAACCGGCCAGCCGGCCGTCGTCGGTCACGAGGAGCACGGCCCCCTCCGGGCGTGGCGCGCTCCCGAACGTGCGCACGACCACCGCCCTGCCCACGCCCACTCCCCCGGCCAGCCAGCCGTCGAGCGTCTCCATCAACTCCTGCACGCGGTGATCCTCCCTCGTCCTAGGTCAGTGGACGGGCGCGCTCGGCCCCCACGGCCCCGGCGCCGAGCGCGCGCGGGGGCGGGACATCGGCAGGCGAGAGACCCATCGACGGGGTGACGGTGGTGGCACGAGTGATCGCGGTGCCACGCCGTCCGGTGCCCTGCGAGAAGCCGGCGAGGACCACTCCGAGTCGCTCGAGCGACGCGAGCGTGCCTGCCGGCAGGAAGTCGTCGATGTACGGGTAGGCGGCCTTCATGCCCGCGGCCAGGGGCTGGTACCCGGGCGCCGATGCAAGCGGGTTGAGCCAGACGAGGCGGTGGCAGTTTCGCCGGAGCCGGGCGGTCTCCGCTGCAACGAGCGCCGGATCACCGCGATCCCAGCCATCCGAGACGACGATCACGACGCCGCTGCTGCGCAGCGTCCGCCGAGCCCAGCCGTGGTTGAACTGGCGGAACGATTCCCCGATGCGGGTGCCCCCGGCCCAGTCGCTGACGGCATCGGCCACCTTGGCCAGTGCCCGGTCCCGATCGCGGTCCTTCATGATCCTCGTCACCCGGGTCAGGCGGGTGCCGAACACGAACGACTCGGTGCGGACCTCGCTGGTCCGGGCCAGCGCCTGCGCGAACCGCAGCAGGAGCCGTGAATGGCGCTCCATCGAGCCGCTGATGTCGCAGATCACGACGAGCTGGCGCGGCTCGCGGATCGGACGGCGCCAGACCCACTCGATCAGCTCGCCGGTGGCCAGGTTCTGACGGAACATCGCGCGCGGCGCCAGTCGGCGGCCATGCGGGTGCAGCTCGTGACGGCGCGTGCGGCGCCGCTCGAGCTTGGGCCGGAGCAGGTCCACGAACCGTTCCGCATCCCGGAGCTCGGCCGAGGTCATCCGGTCGAAATCGCGGTGGCGGAGGAGCTCACCCCGGGAATAGGCGTCCGGCGAGACGGTCTCCCCGTCGATCTGCTCCCCCTCCTCGGCATCGGTGGCGGCCTGGACGCCCAGCGTCGCGAGGTCGTGCAGCGTGGCGCCGGTGCCCTCGGCCGCCTCGTCCGAGTCGCCCGGCTCACCGTCATCGGGCGTTGCGTCGGGCTGGGCACCGTCCGGGCGCTTTGGGGGCAGCTTGCGGCCGCGCGTGCGCCAGAACTGGTCGAAGACCCGGTCGTAGACCTCCCGGTCGTCGCGACGACGGACGAAGACGGCCGCACCCGCGTCGCGGACCAGCTCCTTGCGGGCGATGTCGATCAGGCCCAGCGCGCGGGCGAAGTCGATCGAGGCCCCGAGGTCCACGGACAGCCCGGCATGCCGCAGCGCCCGCCCGAAGCCCACGGCCTCGGCAAGCAGGCGTCGCCCATCCACCGCCTCGCCGGTGTCGGCGAGCAGGATGGGCGGCGGGGGCGCCATGAGCGGGAAACCCGCGTCAGAGGTCATCAGGCCATAGCCTCAGGGGAGCGCGGTTGCCTCGGCGAGGTACTGGCGGGCAACGCCGCCACGGATCTGGCGGATGTCCTCCTCGTACTTGAGCACCACGCCGAGGGTCTCGTCCACCACGTCCGGAGCGAGCTCCGCCGCACCAAGGCTCAACAGCGCGGCCGCCCAGTCCAGCGTCTCGGCGACGCCCGGGACCTTGGTCAGGTCCGCGGTCCGCAGCCGGTGCACGAACGCGACGACCTCTCGGGCGAGACGGGCGGGCGCGTCCGGCACGCGGGTCGAGACGATCTCGAACTCCTTGGTGGCCGTGGGGTAGTCGATCCAGTGGTACAGGCAGCGCCGCTTGAGGGCGTCATGGACCTCGCGCGTCCGGTTGGAGGTGAGCACCACTCGTGGTGTCTTCGTGGCGCGGATCGTGCCGATCTCCGGCACGGTGACCTGGAAGTCGGACAGGATCTCGAGCAGGTACGCCTCGAACTCCTCGTCGGCCCGGTCGATCTCGTCGATCAGCAGGACGGGCGCCTCGCCCCCATCGTCCTCGAGCGCCTGCAACAGCGGCCGCTTGAGCAGGAAGTCCGTGCTGAAGATGTCGTGGGCGCTGGCCTTGTCGATCTCGCCGCGCGCCTCGAGCAGCCGGATCTCCAGCATCTGGCGCGGGTAGTTCCACTCGTAGACGGCGGTGTTGACGTCCAGGCCCTCGTAGCACTGGAGCCGGATCAGCCGGGTGCCGAGGCTGGTCGCCAGCACCTTGGCAAGCTCGGTCTTGCCGACGCCGGCCTCGCCCTCGAGCAGGAGCGGCCGGCCAAGCTCAAGCGCGAGGAAGACGGTCGTCGCGAGCGACCGCTCCGCGATGTAGCCGTGGCTGCGGAAGACAGCCGCGATCCCCTCGATGGAACGGGTCGCCTCGGGGCGGCCCTCCCGGGAGGCGGCGCGGGTGATAGCGGCCGCTTGGGCGGCGGTCTGGTCGGTCATGGTCCCCCGATGCTACACCGCCGGCCGTCCAGGGCTAGGACGGGACGGCCACCGCCGCCGGCGACGCGGACGCGATGACCGGGATGGCGACGACGACGATCGTGCTCCGGCGCAGGACGCTGCCGTCCGCACGGAGGGCGACCACCATGAGCCGGAACTCGGTCACCCCGTCGGGAACCCGGATGTGGATCGGCTTGACGGGCGGCGCCGCGTACTGCACCGAGACCTTGGCCCCGGGGTACACCGGGTCGGGCGCGGACCCGGTGCGTGACCTGGTGATCACGAGCACGTAGGACGCCGCGTTCCAGGTCGCGGTCCATCTCACCGCGATCCGCGGTCCGGCGACCAGGCGGGCGCGCAGGCGCGGGCGCACCGTGGCCGGCGTGGAGGTCGGGGTTGGCCGTGGGGTTGCGGTGGGGACGGGCGAGCCCGGAGCGGAGGTCGGTGAAGGCCGCGGCGTGGGGGATGCCGCCGGCGGCGCGGAAGGTATCGGCGAGACGCCCGGCGCGGTGGAGCCGGATGGCGTCGGCGATCCCAGCGCGGACGGCGATGGACCCTCGGACCCGGTGCTCGCGCCCGGCGTCGGACGGGGCGTCGGACGGGGCGTCGCACGGGGCTTCGGACTGGAGACCGGCCCGGTGTCCTGCCCATGCACGACATCGACGAAACCGCTCGTGAGCGTTGCGACGTCGCCGGGACGGAGGCGGGTGTCGCCCAGGGTCGCCGAGCCACCGTCGTGCACGCGGACGACGGCGCCCAGGGGCAGCACGACGTTGCCCGGATCCTCGAGCACGGTTCCATCGGGCAGGACGACGTCGACGTTCACGGCATCCACGAGCGCCACGCCGTCCCCGGGCATCGCCGATGGCGCGGG
>JBAXFC010000341.1:0-4604 GCA_037140135.1 Chloroflexota bacterium | reverse complement strand
GCCGACACCCGGACCCTGGTCTTCGTTCCCGCGGCCGAGCGCCTCCCCATGGCCACGCGCTACACGGTCACCGTCGCCGCGGGCACGGCCGCCGCCGACGGAACGCAGCTCGCCGCAGCCCGGACCTGGTCCTTCGAGACGCCCGCCCTCACCGTCGTGGCGCAGCACCCCGAGGGCGGGCCCATCGCCACCACCACGACGATCGCCCTCGCCTTCGACCAGTCCCTGGACCCGGCCGCGATCCTCGCCCGCCTCGACGTCCGCGCCGGCCACCACCAGCTCGCCCTCCGCCCGGCGACGCCCGAAGAGATCGCAGCGGACCCGGGCGCCGCCGCAATCGCCCGGTCGCAGGCCGCCCTCCCGGACCGCCATCTCATCGTCAAGCCGGTGACACTCCTCCCCGCCGACACGAGCTTCACGGTCACCGTCCCCAAGGGCACCGCCTCCGCCGAAGGCCCGCGCACGACGCCCGAACCCCACCATTACACCTTCAGGACCCCCGGCCCCTTCAAGGTGAAGTCCCACCGCATCGGGTGGTACGGGCGCGACAACGGCCCGGAGCAGCCCTGGAATGTCGAGCTCACCAACCCGATCGATGCCGCCACGCTCACCGACAACCTCGTCCGCACCGAGCCGCCCGTTCCCGCCCACCGTGTCAACGCGTCGGGCAACCAGCTCACGATCGGCGCCATGGCGACCGGCGACACCACGTACCGGGTCACCCTCGGCGACGGGCTCCGCGACACCTTCGGTCAGCTGCTCGAGACCGCGAGGCCACTCGAGTTCAAGGTCGGCAAGCCCACCCCGCAGATCTCTCTCGCCGGCGGCGACCACATCGTCCTTGACCCCGCCGCGGGCCCGCGCCTGTCGGTGATGGCCATCGGCCTCGCGCGGATCCGCGTCCGCGCGTACGAGGTCTCGCCCGCCGAGTGGCCGGCCTGGATCGAGTACCGGCAGAACCGCTGGCGCGACGAGGAGCGCACGCCGCCCGGCGAGTCGATCCTCAACCTCCGCCTCGACGTCCCCGGCGACGGCCTGGGCTGGACGACGCTGGACATCGACCTCGAGTCGTCGCTCGAGCGCGGCCTCGGCCAGCTCGTCGTGGTCGCGGGCCCGGACGCCCCGCGAACCCGCGACAACCGCCACCTCGAATCGGCGGCCTGGGTGCAGGCGACCCGCATCGGCCTTGACGCCTTCTCCGACGGGACGTCGCTCCTCGCCTGGGCCACGGACCTCGCGACCGGCGCGCCGCTCCCCAACGTCCACCTCGAGGCGGCCGGCCAGCGCGCGACCACGGGCGAGGACGGCACTGCGACCCTGCCGGTTGGCGGGGAGTCCGCGACGCTCGTCGCCCGCACCGGCAACGACGTCGCGCTCCTGCCCGACGCCACCCCGTGGCGGTCACGGCGACGGCCAACGAGTGCCGAGCCGCTGGCGTTCCTGGTCTACAACGACCGCGGCCTCTACCGGCCCGGCGAGACCGTCCGCATCAAGGGCTGGATCCGCCGGATCGGCGCCGGGCCCACGGGCGACGTGCTGCCCGCCCCCGACGGCATCGCCAGGATCGAGTGGTCGGCCCGGGACCAGACCGGCAACGAGATCGCCAGGGGCACCGCGCCCGTCGATCGGTTGGGCGGGTTCGACGTCGCGGTGGAGCTCCCGGCGACCATGAACCTCGGCTATGTCGGGGTGGACCTGCGGACCGCGCAGGCGTACCTCGCCTCGCACAGCTTCTCGGTCGCCGAATTCCGCCGGCCGGAGTTCGAGGTCATCGCCACCGCCGATCCCGGTCCGGTGATCGCCGGGGAGCCCGCCACGGTCCACGTCCGCGCCGCCTACTACGCCGGCGGCCCGCTGCCCGGCGCCGCGACGACCTGGGAGGTCACCGCCAGCCCCGGCACCTACACCCCGCCCGGATGGGACCGGTTCAGCTTCGGCGCCTTCGTCCCCTGGTGGACTCCCTGGTCCGACGATTCCGACGGTTGGGCGAGCGCGAGCCTCGAGACCCGGACCGGGCCCGACGGCGAGCACCACCTGCGGATCGACACGTCGGCGGCGTCGAAGCCGCGCCCCTGGTCCATCACGGCCGAGGCGACCGTGATGGACGTCAACCGCCAGGCCTGGACGGCATCGGCGAAGGTGCTCGTGCACCCGGCATCGGCCTATGTCGGCCTGCGGGCGGACCGCTCCTTCGTGGCCGCCGGCGACCCGTTCGAGCTCGAAGCCGTCGTCGTGGACATCGACGGCCACGCGATCGCCGGTCGTGCGACGACGATGCTCGCCGAGCGTCGCGAGTACCGCCAGCTCAAGGGCGACTGGCGCGAGGTCACTGTCGAGCGCGTCGAGCAGGCGCTGGTGTCGGGCGACGTTCCGGTCTCCCTGCGCCTCGACGGCCTTGCCGGCGGCCAGTGGCGGATCACCGCGCGCATCACCGACGAGGCGGGTCGCGCGCACGAGAGCACGCTCCAGGCGTGGATCGCGGACAGGGAGCGGCCGGCCCGCCGCGGGCTCGAGCAGGACGCGGTCGCCCTGGTCCCGGACCGGCGCGCCTATGCGCCCGGCGAGACCGCCGAAGTGCTGCTGATGGCGCCGTTCACCCCGGCTGAGGGGCTCCTCACGCTCCGGCGCAACGGGCTTCTCCACCAGCAGCGGTTCACGGTGTCCTCGGGGTTCCACACGCTGCGGATCCCGATCGAGGACGGGTACACGCCCAACCTCCATGTCGCCGTCGCGCTGGTCGGTGCCGTCGCACGGGACGATGCGCCCGATGCGCCCGATGCGCCCGATGCGCCCGATGCGCCCGATGCGCCCAGTGCGCCCGGGGTTGCCGCGCCCCCCACAGCGCCGGCGGCGTCCGGGGCCCCGGCGCGCCCCACGCGGCCGGCGTTCGCGACCGGCTCGGTCAAGCTCGAGGTGCCCCCGGCGGCGCGCGAGCTCGCCGTGTCGGTGGTGCCGCGGGAGCCCGGGCTGCGGCCCGGCGAGTCCACGACGCTCGATCTCTCCGTCCGTTCCGCCGACGGGTCGCCGGTTGCCGGGGGCGCCGCGGTGATCGTCGTGGACGAGGCGGTGCTCGCGATCGCCGGGTACCGGACGCCCGATCCGATGGCGGTCTTCTACCCGTCGCGCGACGCGGGCGTGGACGAGGCGCGGTTGCGGGAGCGCGTGCTGCTGGCCGCGCCGTCGGCGCTGGACATGCAGGTTGCGGGCGATCTCGAGGACCGTCCTGACTTCCTCATGTCGGCCCCGATGCCGGCGATGGCCGCGCCGATGATGGCGCGGCAGGCGATGCCCGGCGCCGGCGGGCCTCCCGAGCCCGAGCCCATCCGCGCCCGCACCGACTTCGCCGCCCTGGCCCTGTTCGCCGCCACCGTGGTGGTGGGGGAGGACGGGCGCGCCTCGGTGAAGGTCAAGGTTCCCGACAACCTCACGCGGTACCGCGTCATGGTCGTCGCCACCGATGGCGCCCGACGCTTCGGGCGGGGCGAGGCCGCGGTCACCGCGCGCCTGCCGCTCATGGTCCGGCCGTCGGCGCCACGGTTCCTCAACTTCGGCGACCGGTTCGAGCTGCCGGTGGTGGTGCAGAACCAGGGCTCGGTGGCGGCCGATGTCGATGTGGCCGTGCGCCCATCGAACGCGCGCCTGACCGATGGCGCCGGGCGACGGGTCACCGTGCCCGCCTTCGACCGGGTCGAGGTCCGGTTCCCTGCCGCCGCCGATGCCGTGGGGGAGGCCCGGTTCG
Organism: Chloroflexota bacterium; assembly: GCA_037140135.1. Lineage (GTDB taxonomy): Bacteria > Chloroflexota > Limnocylindria > Limnocylindrales > CSP1-4 > CAIXZV01. The sequence continues at coordinate 865 of JBAXFC010000341.1, read as the reverse complement.
AGGTGGCCGCCGCGTCCGGCATCGATGCCGATGCGGCCACGGTCGTGCTGCCGGTCTGGACTCCGGCGACGACCGAGGCGTTCGCGGTCCACGGCACCCTGGATTCGGGCGAGGTCGCCCAGCCGGTGCGAGCGCCCGATGGGGTGGTGCCGTCGTTCGGTGGGCTGGAGGTCACCACCTCGTCCACGGCGGTCGCTGCGCTCACCGACGCGGTGCTCTACCTCGCGACCTACCCGTTCGAGTGCGCCGAGCAGCTGGCATCGCGGGTCCTGGGCGTTGCGGCGCTGCGGGATGTGCTCGCGGCGTTCCGCGCGGAGGGCCTGCCGGAGCCCGCGGAGCTCGAGGCGGCGGTCGTGCGGGACATCGCGCGACTGCGTTCGATGCAGAACGGCGATGGCGGCTTCGGGTTCTGGCGCCGGGGCGAGGAGTCCTGGCCGTACCTCGGCGTGCACGTGGCCCACGCGATGGCCCGGGCGTGCGCGAAGGGGTACGCGGTGCCGGACGAGATGGTCTCGTCGTCGCTCGGGTACCTGCGCACGATCGGGGATCGCCTCGGGCGCGACTACCCGGCCGATGCGCGGGCGTCGATCGAGGCGTACGCGGTGTTCGTGCGGTGGCTGCTCGACGATGGGGATCCGGCCGCGGCGAAGGCGATCGTGCGGCGGGGCGCCGGCGGGGCCGGTGCGGGACGAGATCGTCGCCCTGGCCAAGACGGCCCAGGTGCCGTCGGACAAGATCTTCATCTACGACGGGTCCAAGCAATCCAACCGCTATACCGCCAATGTGTCGGGCCTCTTCGGCTCTGCTCGGGTCGCGATGAGCGATGTCATGTTCAAGAAGGGCGCAGATATCGCCGAGGTTCGCG
>JBAXFC010000340.1:0-4605 GCA_037140135.1 Chloroflexota bacterium | reverse complement strand
TTCCGCATCCTCGGCGAGGGCGTCTTCTCCGTCGTCGGCATGGACGCCCCCGCCGGCGCGGCGACGATGGCCGCCAGCACCCCCAGCTTCTCCGGCGCGACCGGGATCCTGCGCCTGTTCAACAGCGAGATGGGCGGCCAGATCGGCTGGTTCCTGCCGCTCTCCCTGGTTGGCCTGGTGGCCGGCCTCGTTGCCCGCTTCCGCGCCCCGCGCACGGACCTCGTCCGCGCTGCGTTCCTCATGTGGGGGCTGTGGCTGGCTGTCCACGCAGTCGTCTTCAGCTTCATGTCCGGCGTCATCCACCCCTACTACGTGGTGGTCATGGCACCGGCCGTTGGCGCACTGGTCGGCGGCGGCGTGGTGGCGATGTGGCGGGCCCGTGACCGTTTCCCGGCGATGGGCGCAATCCTCGGGCTCTCGCTCGCAGCGTCGGCCGGCGTGGCCTTGCTGCTTCTCGATCGAACGCCATCATTCGCCCCGGGCCTCGGGTTGGTGGTGCTGGCCGTCACCGCGCTGCTGGTCCCGGTGCTGGCGCTTCGACCCTCGCGACAGCTGGCGAAGCTGCAGGTGCTGGCCGGCGCTCTTGCGCTGGCAATGCTCCTCGCCGGTCCCGCGGCGTACGCGGTGTCCACGATGCAGACCGCCTACTCCGCCGGCAACCCCAGTGCGGGCCCCAGTGTGGGGCAGTCCACGGGCCCCGGCGGCCAGGCTGCCAGCAACGGCACCGGCGGCGGCCGGCCCCCGGCGGACGGCGGTGACGCGGCCGGCTCAAGCCTCTCCACGGCCACGCTTGACTATCTCGTCACCAACCAGGGCGCGGCCACGTGGCTGGTGGCGGTCTCCGACTCAACCTCGGCGAGCCAGATCGAGCTCACGACCGGCAAGGCCGTCATGTCCACCGGTGGCTTCACCGGCATCGACAACGCGCTGAGCCTCGTGCAGCTCAAGGCCTACACCGCATCCGGGGCGCTGCGGTTCATCGAGGTCGGTGGCCACGGCGGCGGTCCCGGCGGCGTGGCGGGTGGCAGCGCCGGCACCGACGCCTCCACCGACGTCTCCACCGACGTCTCCACGTGGGTCACCTCGTCCTGCACCGTGGTGACGGTGGGCGGGTCCGCCACCTCGATCTACGACTGCTCGACGGCCGCCGCCGGCGGCTGACGCCCCGCGCCTGGAATCGAAACCGGCCGTGTCGGAGAGCGACGCGGCCGGTCATCGGCTGGCAGAGGATCGTGGAGCGGTGCTCCCGGGCGTGAGCCTAGGCGGCGAACTCCCGGAGCTTGCGGCTGCGGGACGGGTGGCGCAGCTTGCGCAGCGCCTGGACCTCGATCTGGCGGATCCGCTCACGGGTCAGGCCGAACTCCCGGCCAACCTCCTCGAGCGTGCGGGCATGCCCGTCGTCGAGGCCGAAGCGGAGGCGCAGGACACGCTGCTCGCGGCCGTCCAGGGAGGCGAGCACATGCTCGATCTGCTCGCGACGCATGCGGTCTGCCACGACGTCGAGCGGGGAGACGGCATCCTCGTCCGGGATGAGCTCGCCCAGCTCCGCGTCGCCCTCGTCACCGACGGGGGACTGGAGGCTGACGGGCTCGCGGCCGAGCTTGCGGATCTCCTCGACACGCTGCGGGGTCATGGCCGGGGTCTCGTCCGGCAGCGCCGCGGCGATCTCGGTGTTGGTTGGCTCCCGGCCGAGCTGCGTGGACAGCTCGCGCACGACGCGGGCCACGCGGCCCATCGTCTCGACCATGTGGACCGGGATCCGGATGGTCCGGCTCTGGTCCGCCAGGCCGCGCTGGATCGCCTGGCGGATCCACCAGGTCGCGTAGGTGGAGAACTTGAAGCCGCGCTCGTACTCGAACTTGTCCACGGCGCGGATCAGGCCCGCGTTGCCCTCCTGGACGAGGTCGAGGAGGCCCATGCCGGCCTGGTTGATGTACTTGCGCGCGATCGACACGACCAGGCGCAGGTTGGCCGAGGTCAGGTGGTCGCGCGAGTGCTTGGCCAGCCCCTTGAGGGTGGGCGCGAATTCATCGACCAGCTCGGCCTCGTTGCCGGCCTCGAGATAGCGCTTGATCGCGGGGTACGCGATCTCCGCGCGGGCCCAGTCCCGGAGGGCCTTGAGCGCGACGCTTGCCCGCAGCTCCGCGTTGGGCCGGCCAAGCTCCCCCTCGATCCAGTTGAGGGTCTCGAGGAAGGAATCCGCGTCCAGGGTGCTGTTGTAGTGGGCGTGGATCTCCTCGGCGCGCGCGAGGCGCTCCTTGAGGAGGTCCGTCTCGGCCTTCTTGAGCGCGTCCTCCAGGCCCAGATCCGGCGCCGGGACGAGGAGGTCCTGCGCATCGTCGGATCGGATCGCCGCCTCGACGATGCGGTGGGCCGCGGCCTCGAACGGGACGATGTAGCGCTTGTCCTTGGCGCGGGCCGTCGGCTCGGTGCGGTGGAGCGTCCACTCGTGGATCGCGAGGAGCGCCTTCCACGGCTCGTTCTCGGACTGGCCACCCAGCTCCATACCCTTGGCGAGGATGACCTCTTCCTCGGCGGTGAGCAGCGGCACCCGGCCGATCTCGCGCAGGTAGAGGCGCACGGAGTCATCCGTGTCGAGGACCTCGGAGGCGGCGGGCTCCGCTTCCGCATCCGGTTCCTCGCGCGCCGCGACGACCGGCTCGACGACCGGCTCGACGACCGGCTCGACGGCGACGAGCTCGGTCGCCTCGAGGTCCGCCACCTCGGGGTCAAGCTCGATGGAGACGGCGGCCAGTTCGGCCTCCACGTCGGAGGCGGGCGAAGAAGGGTCGAAGGAAATCACGATTCTCCAAGTGCACAGGTTGCCGCACCCGACCGCGCGGCCCCGCGTGATGACGCCGGTAGTGATGCCGGTCCGCGGACCGGTCCCTGCATGCCGGGTCCACGCCGCCCGACACAGGTAGTGGCGTGTCAAGCGACACGCCATTGGATTAGGAGTCTAGGCCATTGTTCCACCCTTGACAACCCCCCAAATCCATGCCGCCGGAGGCATCAATGCACGCCCGAAACCGGTTTCAGCCGCACGGGCGGGATCGCCTCCTTGACCGGGCGGTGGCCTCGGCCCGACGATACGGGGAACGACCCAGGTACCCGCCGACCGCACCACCAAAGGACCCGCCCGGATGCAGAGCACCATCGTCACCAAGGCCGAGAAGGCACACCGCTACGCGCAGGAGCCCGACCGGCTCCGGATCAGCGTGATCGAGGCGACCTTCGAGGCGGGCGGCGGGAGCCACGTGCTCCGGCTTGACGGCGACCGCTGGACCTGCGACTGCGAGTTCGCCGTCGCGCACGGTGTCTGCCCGCACAGCGAGGCCGCCTCCCGGATGCTCGATGTCCACCTGGTCGAGGCGGCCAAGCCGCGCGTCGTGGACCTGCTCGCCGGCGCCTGATCCCGAGGCCTGCGGCGGCGTCGCGGTGATGCTCGAGAACATCCGCCACGTGTCCGGCGGCGAGGAATGCAACCCCGGCGGCCAGATCGCCCACGGCGACGACCATAAGCGCCTGCCCGATCTCGCCTGCGAGGTGGTCCTGGTCCTCGCGCAGCAGGACGCAGCACGCCGCTGAGCACCTGCACCGGCAGGAGGCGCCCCGGCGCGGAGGTCCTGCGTGTCGGAAGGCACCTACGAGACCTGCCGGTTGCCGTACGCCGGGTGTGGGTTGCTCCGATGGAACGGCCGCTCCGGCCTCCGCACACTCCTGCTATGCCTTCCGCCCCGGGTCCCATCCAACCCGTGACGGTGTCCTTGATCGCCTACGAACCCGAGGGCATCCTGCGCGGCGCGATCGAACTGCGCCATGACCGGACCTCGCACATGCTCGAGGAGGGCGACCCGCTCCCGGTCTTCTACGCGGCTCGCGAGCGGCACAGTGACGGCTCCATCACCCACATGGGCAGGCTGGAAGTCCCCCAGCGGGAGCTGGTCATCGTGCTGGTGACGGGGCCGGACCTTGACCTGGCGAGGAGGCCCCTGGCGCAGGCACGGTGCGTCCGGATCACGGTTGCCGGCTACTCCGTGACCGGACGGGTTCTCGTGCCGCCGGGTCGCGAGCCGGGTCCGGCGTCCGCGGACCGCGGATGGCTTGCCGTGACCGAGGTCCTGTTGCGGTACCACGCGCGGGGCGCCGAGCGCGCGCATCTGCACGAGGCCGTCCTGGTCAACGGCAGCCTCGTGGAGTCGATCGTGCCGGTGGACGCCGCCGACCAGGAGCAGGAGCACAGGGCTGCCGAGGCGCGGATCCGTGCCGGGTGGCGCGAGCGCGAGTACGACCGGCTGCCGCTTCCACTTGCATGGGTCGCGGCAAGCGGAACCCCCTGATCCGCGGACCAGGGGGTCGCTCCGTCCCGGGGACGGCATGGGACGGGGGCGCAGGGTCGGCCGCCCCGCGCCCCCGGCGTATGGTTGTGGCCCCCGCTAGGCGACCTTGGGCCAGTCGTCGGTGCGCCGGCGCTGGACGACGTTCTCGCCGCGACCGGCCGGGGCCTTGGCGCCCTTGCGATCGGTCGAGCGCTCGAGCTTGAAGTGCGCGACCAGGGCGTCGAGCTGCTCGGCCATGTCGGCGAGGGTGGCCGCGGATGCCACG
>JBAXFC010000339.1:0-4620 GCA_037140135.1 Chloroflexota bacterium | reverse complement strand
TCCGGACACCTTCACCGTCCAGGCCGGCGCTGCCCACCACGTCGTGGTCTCCTGGTCGGCTGGCCGCTCGAACCCCGACCCCTTCGCCACCGGGCCGCTCGTCGTGGGCTCGTCGTCCATATCTGGCGTCTCGATCGTCCTGCCGCTCGGCAGCTCCGTCTCCGGCATCGTGACCGGCACGGGTGGCGTGGCGCTTCCAGGGGTGTACGTCTTCGCGGTGCCAGTGAGCGGTGGGATCTGGGAGTTTGGCCCCGGCGGCGCATACACCAATGCCCAAGGCAAGTTCACGCTCACCGGGCTCGCGAACGGGAAGTACCACCTCCAATTCAACCCGCCCGAGGGCTCGCCGTACGCCGCCGGGTACTGGAGCGGCACGGGCTACACGAGCACTGATGCCAAGGCGGCCGTCCTCACGATGGCGGACACGACGGCTCCGGGGGTGACGGCGCCTTCGCTCCGGTTCCTCGTCGGTTACCAGGTGCAGGGGACCAAGGTCCCGATCGGGCTCCGGTGGTCTGCAGCCGATCCCGGATCGAACGTGAAGTCCAACCGGCTCCAGCGCCAGGTCAACGGCGGCACGTGGGCAACCGTGATCTCACCGCTGTCGACGGACGTCATCGGGAGCATTGCTGCCAATGGCTCCTCGTACCGTTTCCGGACACGGGCGACCGACTACAGCGGGCGCACCTCGGTGGACAAGGCTGGACCGACCGTCAAGCCGGTGATCAAGCAGCAGACGGCCACAGGCACCACGTACAAGAAGTCTTGGACGACTGCCACAGTCGCGGGGTCTGGAGGCGGGTCGTATCGGAGGACTTCAGTCGCGGGTGCGTCGGTCAGCTACCGGTTCACGGGTCGGGGCATCGCCTGGGTCGCGGCGACCGGTGCCGGCTTCGGCAAGGCAACGGTGTCGATTGACGGCGGTACGGCGATCACCGTCGACCTCGGGTCGGCGCCGATGCTCCAGAGGATCGTGTTCGGGCGCACCTTCAGCACATCCGCCACCCACACGATCAGGATCGTCAACCTGGCAACAGCCGGGAGGCCACAGATCGACGTGGATGCCTTCGTCGTCCTGAAGTAGGCGCCCCTGACTGCGTAAAACGAGAAAAGCGCCCCTGGCCCGAAGGCCTGGGGCGCTTTGCATGAGAGCGGAGCTTAGAGCGCGGCGCTCTGGCGGCTGAGGTCGGCGTCGCGTGAGTCGGTGCCCATCGTCTGAGCCAGGACGCCGAGAATGCCGGCGACGATGAGGGCGAGCAGGAGTTCCATGGGTCGTATCCTGCCGGATCTGGTAGATAAGAGCAATCTCGTATACTGCGCACAATGATCATGCAACCTGATTATCAAGCACCCTCGCCGGCGGCCCTCCCGGACGTCCTGTCCGACCTCACGCTGCGGCAGCTGCTCAGCTTCCGGGCAGTGGCGGAGGTGGGGAGCTTCCACGGCGCGGCGGATGCCCTGGAGTACACGCAGTCGGCGGTGAGCCAGCACGTGGCGGCGCTGGAGACGACGCTCGGGGTCCGATTGCTCGAGCGGTCGAGGGGCCGGCGGACCGTGAGCCTGACCGAGGCCGGCACGCTCTTCCTGCGGCATGTCGTGGCCATCACCAACCGGCTCCAGGCGGCGCGCGCCGACCTGCTCGCCTATGCGGCCGGCGAAGTCGGCACGCTGCGGGTGGGGGTGTACGCCAGCGTCGGCGCGCGGATCCTGCCAGAGATCCTGCGCAGGTTCGCCCGCGCCTGGCCGGGTGTGGAGGTCCAGCTGTCGGAGGCGCCGGACCAGGGCCTGCTCGACGCTATCGAGCTGGGCACGCTCGATCTCACGTTCGGGATCCTCCCGCTGCCCGCAGGCCCGTTCGAGGCCGAGGAGCTCGCCCGCGACCCCTACGTCCTGGTGGTGGCCCGCAACACGGTCCTGCCGGCCTATCCGTCCCTGGACGATGTCGCTGCCCAGCGCCTCATCACCTTCCGTTCCGCGGGCGCCACGAGCCTGCTCATCGACGATCTCCGGAGGCGCGGCCTGCGCCTGGACTTCGCGCTCCAGACGGATGACAACTCCACCGTGCAGGCGATGGCCGCCGCCGGCCTGGGCGCGGCCCTGGTCCCGCTGCTGGCCGTGAAGGAGGACGATCCGGCTGTGCGGATCCTGCCGCTCGACGTCCCGCCGCGCCGGATCGCGCTCATCTGGCATGGCGAGCGCTACCGGACCCCGGCGTCGCGCGCCTTCGCCGAGATCGCCGCCGAGGTGTGCGTGCCGCTCGCCGCCGAGCTGGCGTCGTTCACGAGGTCCTAGGACCACCGGCGGACCTCCATTGGACGGATGTCCCGTTGGCGGCCCGCCTGCGTCCGCCGACGCCTCCTCCATGGGGGAGTGTCCGGGCTGACGCACTCGGCGTTTCGGGGGTTGCTCGCATGTTGTTCGCGCATCGTCGGCTGCGCTTCGTGCCGGTCCTGGCCATGGCGGCCTCGCTGATCGTCCCGTCCGCGGTCCACGCCGATGTCGCCGGCATGGGACTCGCGCTGCCGTTGTCGCTCCCGAACGGCGCGTCCGTCTCCGGGCGCGTGACCGATGCCGACGGACACCCCGTCGCAGGCGCGACCGCAGGCGTGTGCGCCAAGTGGTACGACTGCTTCAAGGGTTTCACGCAGACCGCCGCCGACGGGCGCTGGACGGTCCGCGGCCTTGCGCCGGGCAAGTACTTCGTCGAGGTGATGCCCGCGTTCGGCAGCAACCTGCTCTCGGCGGCCTGGACCGGATCCGGGGGTGGATCCCACGACCTCGAGAGCGCGGTCGCCGTCAACGTGACCGCGAACCGGACCGGGCTCGACCTCGTCATGCCGACCGGCCTCCGGATCACGGGAACCGTGGTCGATCCTGATGGCGGCCCGGTCGAGGGCGTCAGCGTGTTCGCGAGCGGCCCGACGGCCTCGAGCTCCCTGGTCGCGTCCGATGCGGCGGGCCACTGGGAGGCCGTGGGTCTTGAGCCCGGCGTGCCGTACACGCTGCAGGTCAACGCAGGACACGGATTCCCGTCGGGCTGGTTCGACGGGACCACCGTCGTGCAGGTGCCGGATGTCGAGACGATGTACACCGCCACGCTCGCGGAGGCCGATATCACCGGTGTTGCGATCACGCTTGCCGCGGGCCGGCGGATCGCGGGTCACCTCGATGGCGTCGGCGGCCGCGCGATCGACGTGATCGCGAGCGGGGGCGGGGGCTCGGGCGGGATGGACGCCGTTGACGGGGACGGCAACTTCGAAGTGGACGGCCTGTGGCCCGGACTGGTCGTGCTGGACGTCGCCCCCCACCCGGCGGGCCCCGGTGACAACGAGTACCCGTACGGCACCTGGAACGGCCAGGGCCAGTTGCTCGACCCGGCGCAGGGCTCCAGCCACCTCGTGGACGTGCGCGACACCGACGTCGTCGGGCTGACGGCGCTCGTGCCCGTCCTGCCGACGGTGGGCGGGACCGTCACGGCTCCCGGCGGCCCGCTTGCCGGCGCGTCCGTCGCCCTGTGCGGCGTCGCCTCGGCTCCCGGGTGCATGATCGTCACCACCCAGGCGGACGGCACCTGGCAGGCGCGCAACGTCCCGGCCGACACGTACATCGTCCGAGCCGGCGCCCCCGTCCATCCGACGGCCTGGTATGCGGCTTCCGGTACCACCACCGATCCCGCCGCGGCCTCCGATGTGGTCGTGGCCGATGCCGATGTCGCGGGCGTGGACATCGCAATCCCTGCGGCCAAGGAGATCCGCGGGTGGGTGACCGGCCCGGACGGCCTCGGGGTCGCCGGCGTCGAGATCACCGCCATCCCCGAGGGCCGCTTCGACGACGACTGGGGCCCCGGGCCGGCGATCACCGACGGCGATGGAACCTTCGCGGTTGACGGCCTGCTGCCGGGCGACTACCGCCTGTGCGCACGGCCGCCGCAGGGGAGCGTCCTGCGCTCGGGCTGCTGGGCGTCGACGGGCTGGACCGCCGACTACCAGGACGCCGAGCTGATCCACGTCGTGGCCAACGATGCGACGCCGCCGGTGGTGGCTGCGCCGTCCGTCGGGATCGCCGGCGGCGCCCCGCTTGCAGGCGCGCTCGTGCCCGTGCGATCCGCGTGGACCGGCAGCGATGACACGTCGGGGATCGATCACTTCGCCGTCACCGCGCGCACAGCGGGCGGCGCCTGGTCGAAGGTTGCGAGCACGCACCACACGGCGACCCGGCTGGACCTGGCGGCCGGCACGGCGAGTTGGCAGGTCGGCGTCCAGGCCACGGATGGGTCGGGCAATGCCTCGAGCCGCGCCGCGGCGTCGTTCCGCGTGGGCCGGACGCAGGAGACGGGTTCCGGGATCAGCTGGGGAGGAGCGTGGCGGCCGGTGCTCGCCGCCTCGGCATCGGGCGGGTCGTATCGCGTGGCGGGCGCGGCCGGCGCTTCGGTCACCTACACGTTCACCGGCCGCTCGGTGGGGTGGGTGGCTGCCGGCGGGCCGTCGTTCGGTGCGGCGCGCGTGTATGTGGACGGGGTCCTCGTCAAGACGGTGAACCTCCATTCTGCGTCGGCGACGGCGCGGACCGTCGTGTTCACGAGGACCTGGGCGACGAGCGGTGCGCACACGCTGCGGATCG
>JBAXFC010000338.1:0-4620 GCA_037140135.1 Chloroflexota bacterium | reverse complement strand
GGGATGGCGTGGGCGGGTTCGGCAATGCCGTCCTTGCCTGGCGCACGGACGACGGCACCTCATGGAACCGGCTGGCCACCGCTCGGCCCGTCGAGACCGGGTCCGCCTCGGCGTTCGTGGCAGCGCCGGATGGTTCGGTCTATCTCGGGACGACGGACGACACCGGGGCCACCGCCCGGTACCGCCACAGCGTGGCGGGCGTGCTCGCCTCGACCACCGCCTGCACCGCCGCAGCGCACGCCGACTGCGCCTTCTCCACCCTGACCGGCAGCTTCGCCGGTGCCGACCTCTCGGGCATCAACCTCTACGGCGCCACGATCGCCGCGGGTGCGGACCTCGGCGGGGCAAACCTCAGCGGGGCGCGGTTGACGGGCCTGCTCGCAGAAGCGGGCGTCAACCTCACGAAGGCGAACCTGACCGGTGCCGACCTCACGCGGGCAACGCTCGCGGAAGGCGTCGTGCTTGCTGGGGCCAACCTCACCAGGGCTGACCTCTCGTTCGCGCACATCTCGGTGGCCACGGCTGACTCCACCGGGATCACCCTTGCGGGATCCAACCTGCGGAACGCCTCACTGCCGGCCGTCGACTTCGCGGGCATGTCGCTCAAGGGCACGACCATCGCGGGCACCAGCGTCGGTCCGACCTTCCTGCGCGCCAACTTCGCCGGCGCCCGGCTCAGCGACGTCTCGGTCGGTGTCGACGCCGACGGCACGGCCGGATCCATGAGCGGCTACGCATTCGGCAACCGCAACCTGGCGGGCTGGTTCTTCGGCGGAACGGCGTTGCACGGTCCAGGCAGCCTGCGCGGCGCCGACTTCACCCACGCGAAGGTGGACGGGCTCTCGTTCTACAACGTCGACCTCACCGGGGCCAGGTTCCCCAAGGGCACGAGGTCCAAGACCGACTACGGGAGTGGACGAGGGGTGCTGTTCAGCGGCGAGGTGGTGTGCCCGGATGGCAAGGCGCCCAAGGCCGTCGGCACGCTGTACGACTGCCGCCTCGGAGGCTGAGCGCCGGCCGGGACGACCCGGCCAGCGTCCGGAGGGACCTGCGGTTCCGCTCCGTCGTCAGGCCGGCTGGTCGGTGCTCGGCTTGTCCCACAGGTTCACGCCGCCCTCGACCGCGTGCCGGTCGATCTCGGCAAGCTCATCGGCCGTGAACCCGAGCTTCCCCAGGACCGCCACGTTCTCGCGCACCTGCTCGGGCGACGACGCCCCGATCAACGTCGACGTCACCCGCGGATCCCGGAGCACCCACGCGTAGGCCATCTGCGCCAGCGTCTGCCCGCGGCCGAGCGCGATCTCGTTGAGGGCCCGCACCCGCGCAAGGTTCACCTCGTTGAGCGCGCTCTGCGGGAACGAGTCCCCGCCGGGCCGGTTCACGCGCGCGTCCGCGGGGACGCCGGCCAGGTACTTGTCGGTGAGCAGTCCCTGGGCGAGCGAGGTGAACGAGATCGCCCCGGCGCCGACATCCTCGAGGGCGTCGAGCAGGCCGCCCTCCACCCAGCGGTTGAACATGCTGTACGAGGGCTGGTGGATCAGCAGCGGGACGCCCTCCGCGCGCAGGAGCGCTGCCGCCTCGCGGGTCTTGCCCGCGGAGTAGGACGAGATGCCAACGTACAACGCCTTGCCGCCGTGGACCACGGAGGCCAGCGCCCGCATCGTCTCGTCGAGCGGCGACTCCGGGTCGAACCGGTGGTGGTAGTAGATGTCGACGTAGTCGAGACCCATCCGGGCGAGGCTCTGATCGAGGCTCGCGACAAGGTACTTCCGACTGCCGCCGTTGCCGTACGGCCCCGGCCACATGTCCCAGCCGGCCTTGGTGGAGATGACCAGCTCGTCCCGGTGCCCGGCGAGGTCGTCGCGCAGGATCCGCCCGAAGTTGGTCTCCGCGGACCCGTACGGCGGCCCGTAGTTGTTGGCCAGGTCGAAGTGGGTGATGCCGGCATCGAAGGCCGCCCGCACGATCGCCTTCTGCGTGGTCATCGGCACCGAATCGCCGAAGTTGTGCCACAGGCCGAGTGAGAGGACCGGCAGCCGCAGGCCGCTCCGCCCACACTGGCGGTACTCCATGACGGCGTGACGATCTGGCGCGGGCTGGTAGACCACGGGACTCCTCGGGCGGGACGGGGGTTCGATGTCGTGGTGTCCACCCTACTCCGGGCAGCGGATAATCAGGACGGCCCGGCGCCGTCGGGGCAGCGATCGAGGAGGAGCCCGTGGCCAGGACGAAGCGCGTCGGCATCCTGACCGCCGGCGGCGACAGCCCCGGCCTCAACGCCGCGATCCGCGGATTCGGCAAGGCGGCCATCGGCGTGCACGGGATGGAGCTCCTCGGGTTCCGTGACGGCTTCCGCGGCCTCGCCGAGGACCACTGCATCAAGCTCGACTCGCGGGCGCTGGCGGGCATCCTCACGGTCGGCGGGACGATCCTGGGCACGAGCCGGGACAAGCCGCACAGGATGCCGATCGACGGCAAGGTCATCGATGCCACCGATCGGATCGTCGACACCTACAAGAAGCACAAGCTCGATGCGGTCGTCTGCATCGGCGGCAACGGCACGGCCAAGAACGCCCAGCGCCTCGTCGATGCCGGGCTCAACATCGTGATGCTGCCCAAGACGATCGACGGGGACGTGGCCGAGACCGACGCGACGATCGGCTTCGCCACGGCGCTGACCATCGCCACCGAGGCCATCGACCGCCTGCACAGCACGGCGCACAGCCACCACCGGATCATCCTCGCCGAGGTGATGGGCCATCGAGCGGGCTGGCTGACCCTGGAGGCGGGCATCGCCGGTGGCGCCGACGTGATCCTGATCCCGGAGATCCCCTACCGGATCGAATCGGTGGTCGGGGCAATCAAGCGGCGCACCGAGTCGGGGACCAACTTCTCGATCATCGCGGTCGCCGAGGGTGCCCGCGACATCCACGCGGACAAGCACTACCGCTCGCTGGAGAAGCGCCGGCGCAACATCACGCGGGGCATCGAGCGCGACGCGCTCGACCACGAGATCGCGTCGCTCGACGCGGACCACACCGGCCACTCGCTGCGCCTGGCCCAGAAGCTGGAGTCGCTCACGGGTCTCGAGACCAGGGTCTCGATCCTGGGCTACGTGCAGCGCGGCGGCACGCCCCACCCCATCGACCGCGTCCTGGGCGCCCGCCTGGGCAACGCGGGCGCCGACCTCGTCGCCAGGGGCGAGTTCGGGGTGATGGTGGCGGCCGCGGGCGACCAGACCCGATCGGTGCCGCTCGAGCTGGTCGCCTCGCGCCTCAACACCGTGCCGCTGGACCACCCGCTGGTCGCGACGGCGCGCAACGTCGGGACCTGCCTGGGCGACTGACCCGGCGCGGCAGGGCCGTCCGTCAACCCTGCAAGGGGTCGGACGGACGGCTTCGACGCCCGTTCCCGGGATCTGCTTGACGGTCCCGAACGCGTCGATGTCCACGCGCGGATGACCCGCGGTGCCAACGACGACCGGCAGGGCCGTCCCGCTGGGGGCGAGGCCGCTCCGCAGCGTCACCGCCGGGTCGTCGATCGCTGGCGCAGGGCGTGAGGTTTGCAGGGCCGGACGGGCCACAGCCCGGGCCCGGCAGGGTGTGCCGGCCGGGCAGGCGCGGGCACGCTCAGGCAGGCTGGAGCAGCCCCGGGTCCATCTCCGACGCCCGCAGCGGTCGCCCGACGAGGTAGCCCTGCATCAGGCCGACGCCGAGGGTGGCCAGCATCGCGGCCTCCGGTTCCGTCTCGACACCCTCCGCAACGAGCACCGCGCCGATGCGGGCGGAGAAGGACGCCATCCCCTCGATGAGGGCCTGGCGCGCGATGTCGGTGTCCACCGAGCGGACGAGGCTCGTGTCCAGCTTGATCAGCTGCGGCCGGATCGCGAGGATGTGCTGCAGGCCGGCATAGCCTGCGCCCGCATCGTCAACGGCAAGACGCACCTTGAGGTCCAGCGCGTAGAGCGTGGCCAGCAGGCGCTCGTAGTCGTGGACCGGGACATGCTCCGTGATCTCGAGCACGACGTGGCGGTCCACCCGACGCAGGACCGGCCCGAGGAGCTCCGCGCTCGAGGCCAGCTCCGGGGAGATGTTGAGGCTCAGGTAGCACGCGGGATCGATGGTCACGGCGCCGGCGATCGCCACGTCGAGCGTGGCCACCTCGAGCTCCAGGCCGCGGCCGGCGTTGCGTGCCGCCTCGAATGCCTCGTCCGGCCGTCGGCCGTCGGAGAACCTGGTGAGCGCCTCGTAGCCCATGACCCGCCGGGTCAGCACCTCGGCGATCGGCTGGTAGACGGGATGGAACGCGATCCCCGCGATCACCGCGTCAACCCGGGCCTGGCTGCGACGGTACCGGTCGGCGACCGCGATGCCGGGACCCATGAGCGCCGCGGAGATCACGGCCAGCTCGCGGACCGTGGGGGCGCGACGGTCGAGGTGGGCGGCGATGCGCGTCATGAACGTCGGGTACTGCGAGAACACGACGGCCGCCGACCCCTCGTCGACGATCTCGGCGAGCAGTTCGGCGAGCCGGTCGACCTTGCCGGAACGTCCGGCCAACGATGCGGTCGGATCGTCGATCACGGTGGCCGGGTGGTTGCAGATCTGCTTGAGCTTGGCG
>JBAXFC010000337.1:0-4625 GCA_037140135.1 Chloroflexota bacterium | reverse complement strand
TCGTTGACATGCACACCGACGAGGGCCTCGACACGGTCGCCGGGTTCGCCGACGGCTCCGCGCGCTACCTGAACTACTCGGGTGCCGGCGTCGTCTGGGAGGCACCTGACCCGGTGATGGGGGAGCTCGTCGGCGCGCTGCTGGCGGCCTCGTCCGCGGTGGTCGCGATGACCGGTCCGCTGGAAGGGGAGCGCCCGGGTGCGCCGGGCCACGGCGGCGCCACGATCTCGGTGCTGACCCGCGGCGGGCTCCACATCGGTGCCGGGTCCGTGTACGCGCTGTCCAGCGATTCGCGGGGCGGACCCGTGATCTCGGCCGCCGCCGCGCTGCTCGGGGAGCTCGTCTCCAGGGCGTCCGGGCCCGGCTGACCCGGCCCCACCCGCGCACCGCGCCGCCACGCCACGAGCACCGCGGTCGGGATTGCCAGGAGCACCACGGACGTGACGGACCCGACCGTGAAGAAGACGACTGGGGACGCGCGATCCGCCGTCAGGAACGAGGGCAGGATGCGTGCAGCAACCTCCGTGGAGACGAGGTTCCATGTCGCGTGCACCAGCACAGCGGCCAGGTAGCCGGCTACCGCGACCCACGGCAGCGCGCAGGTGAGCACCGCCCACCCGTCCACGCCATGCCGCCGTCCGAGGCGCCGGATCACGAGCAGCGCCGGCGCGGCCGCCGCCGTTGCCATCGCCAGCCCCCAGATCGTGGTGAAGACCGCCTCGCCGGCGGTCGGCAACGTGTACCACCCGATGGGCGGAGTCGGCCGGTGCAGGATCTCCTGCGTGAGGTCCCACGCGTAGCCCACCGCGTTGACCACCATGACCGCGATGACGGCCACCGGCAGCCCGAGACCGACGACGAGGCCCACCAGCCAGCGCCCGACCGGGTGGGGCGAGACAGCGCGAAGATCCACGGCGACAACAGCCGGATCGATCACTCCGCCGTCCGCCTGCACCCTCCAGCTCGAGGGTCACAGTGTGCCACTGCGCCCCCGCCGGGTCCGGAACCTGACGGACAGTCTGAGTTGCGCGGTCGAGGCGAGCCCGGCGAGGTCCAACGGCTTGCTGGCTGGCCAGAACCTGACGGGGAGTTCGGGATTTGCGGGCCAGACACCCCGATCTCCGGCGGAAGCGGCCGCCTCACGCCAGAAACCCGACCGTGGTCAGGTTCCACCATGAACGAGAACGTCAGGCGATGCCCTGCCCCCGAAAGCCAGACGCACAGTCAGCTTCGGGCCTGTTCCGGTGACCCGGGCGGCGATCGACCCCGGAAACTGGACTCAGGGTCGGGGATGCCGCCGCTTGAACCGACGCAGCACCAGGATCGCGGCCCCCATCGCGGCCCACGGAATCCAGGTCCACGACAACCCCTCTCCGCAACCCGAGGCACGCAGCACGGCACCCCCCGCCCGGCTGCACACCCCCCTGTCGCAGCCTGCGGTCTCCGAGTGGAGGGTGCCGGACGGTTGGCGCACAATCGGGGCGCCCCAAATCGGCCGGCACTACCGGGCGAAACGGGCACGGCCGGCCCCTCGGCCGATGCAGCGACGGAGACGCGTGACCCCGTGAAGACGTACCAGCAGTTCATCGGCGGCCAGTGGGTTGACGCCGCGTCCGGCGAGACGCAGCCGGTGGAGAATCCCGCCGTCTACGAGACTGTCGCCCACGTGCCGGCCTCGGGCCAGGAGGACGTCAACCGGGCCGTCGACGCTGCGGCCGAAGCGTTCGAGACCTGGAGCATGACCACCCCGCAGACCCGCAGCCTCGCGCTGCTCAAGGTCGCGGACCTGCTCGACGCGAACGCCGACGAGATCGGCCGCCTCGAATCCCTCCAGACCGGCAAGCCGGTCCAGGCCGCCATCGACGAGATGGGCGTCGCGTCCGACCTGTTCCGCTTCTTCGCCGGCGCCTGCCGTATCTCCGAGGGCCTTGCCGCAACCGAGTACGTCGAGGGCAAGACCTCGCTGATCCGCCGCGACCCGATCGGTGTCGTCGCGTCGATCGCACCCTGGAACTACCCGATGTACATGGCGGCCTGGAAGCTTGGGCCAGCCCTTGCGAGCGGCAACACCTGCGTCCTCAAGCCCGCCTCGCGCACGCCGCTCTCCGCGCTCAAGTTCGCCGAGGTGATCCAGGAGGCGCTGCCGGCCGGCACGCTCAACGTGATCACGGGCTCCGGCGGCGTGATGGGCGACCTGCTTGTCGGCCACCCGAAGGTCCGGATGGTGTCGATCACGGGTGACACGGCCACCGGCAAGCACATCGCCGAGATCGCCGCCCAGACCGTCAAGCGCCTGCATCTCGAGCTCGGCGGCAAGGCCCCGGTGATCGTCTACGACGATGCGGACGTGACCCACGTCGCCGAGACCCTGCGCTTCGCCGGCTACTGGAACAACGGCCAGGACTGCACGGCCGCCTGCCGCGTGATCGCCGGCCCCGCCATCTACGACAAGCTCCTCGCTGAGCTTGCCGACCAGGTCCGGACGATCAAGTGGGGCAACCCGGCGACGGCCGACGACCTCGACGTGGGCTCGCTCATCGCCCGCAGCCAGGCCGACAAGGTCGAGCAGATGGTCAACCGGGCGCTCGAGGCCAAGGCCGAGCTGGTCGTCGGCGGCCACCGCCCGGCCGACAACGGCGCCTACTTCGAGCCGACGGTGCTCGCCAACCCGGACCAGCGCTCCGAGATCGTCCAGGAGGAGGTCTTCGGGCCGGTGGTCACAGTCCAGCGCTTCACGGACGAGGAGCAGGCGATCACCTGGGCCAACGACGTGAAGTACGGCCTGGCGAGCTCGGTCTTCACCGGGTCCATCGGCAAGGCGATGCGCACCGCCCGTCGCCTGCAGTACGGCACCGTGTGGATCAACGACCACTTCACCCTGACGTCGGAGACCCCGCACGGCGGCGTCAAGGAGTCCGGCTGGGGCAAGGACGGCTCCAAGTACGCGCTCGAGGACTACACGGCCCTCAAGCACGTGACGATCAACACGGGCATCTGACCCTGGCGCTCGATCGGGCGGCCGTCTCGGCGGCCGTCCGCAATCTCGATCTGGCGGACCTCGCCTCGCGCCGCTGGTATGCGGCGAAAGGCGAGGTCCCCTCGTCTGCCCGCCTCGCGCATGCGTTCACGCTCGCACCCGGAGCCGTTCTCGCGCTCGTGGACGTGCGGACGGGGGAGCGGGGAGAGCGCTCGAACCGCTACGCCGTCCCATTCGTGGAGCGCGGTGGCGAGGTGCTCGAGGCGGCCGAGGGCGACGGGGCCTGGCGGGCGCTGGCGGCCGCGATCGCCGGGGGGCACACGCTCCCCGCGATGAGCCGCGGCGGCACCGGACCGGACGACGCCCCACCGGGCGCGCCCGTGGACGCCGCCCTCGTCTGCCGCCCGGCGCCGGGCTTCGCCGAGGCCTGGGGCGGCGACCCGGCTGCGGTCGCCATCGCCGAGGAGAC
The DNA here is from genome assembly GCA_037140135.1 of Chloroflexota bacterium. GTDB lineage: Bacteria > Chloroflexota > Limnocylindria > Limnocylindrales > CSP1-4 > CAIXZV01. The sequence continues at coordinate 1,179 of JBAXFC010000337.1, read as the reverse complement.
GCCCCTCGGGCGGGACCAGTCCAACACCTCCACCGTCATCGGCGGCCGGATGCTGCTCAAGGCGTATCGCCGGCTCCAGCCTGGCCTGAACCCCGATCTCGAGCTGACCGCCTACCTCTCCGAGGAGGCCGGGTTCCCGGGCGTGCCGCGCCTCGCCGGCTGGGCCGAGGTGGTCACCCGGGACGGCGGCATGGCCACGGTCGCCATGCTCCAGGAGTTCGTGGCCGATGCCGAGGACGTGTACGAGAAGACCGCGGAACTTCTCGCGGACCTGGTCGCGGCACCGGGGGCCGTCTCGATGGAGTGGGCGACCCAGGTCGCCGAGGACCTGGGCACCCTGGTGGCCGGCCTGCACGCCGCGCTCGCGAGCCCGCCGCCGGACGCGCCGGACATGGCCCCCCGTCCGGCGACGCACGACGAGCTCAAGGGCTGGCGCCTTGACGCCCACCGCCAGCTGAACCTGGCCGTCCCGGCGGTCAGCGCGGCCGATCCCGCGGCCGGTGCCGAGCTCAAACGGGAGGCGGCCGCGATCGCCTCCCGGTTCTCGCGCTTCGAAGCCGTCGCGACCGCCCCCACGCTGATGCGCATCCACGCCGACCTGCACCTCGGACAGATCCTGGTCGCCGGGGACGGCTACCGCGTGATCGACTTCGAGGGTGAGCCGCTGCGCCCGATCGATGACCGGCGGCGCCCGGACTCCCCGCTGCGGGACGTCGCCTCGCTGCTCCGGTCGCTGGACCACGTCGCCCGCAGCGCGCGTCGCCGCGCCGAGCGTCGGACCGGCGGCCCGATCGAGCGGCCGGGCCTGGACATCGACGCCTGGATCGAGCGCTCGAGGGAGCGCTTCCTGGCGGCCTACACGGGGGGGCTGCGCCAATCCGGCGCGCCCGTCACACTTGACCTCGATCTCCTCGATGCGTTCGAGGTGGCGAAGGAGGCCTACGAGTTCGTGTACGCCGCAACGGTGCTGCCCTCCTGGCTCTGGGCACCGCGCGAGGGGATGCGGTGGCTGCTGGCCCACGGGGACGAGTCATGACCGGCCTCGACCGGTCCGCCGCCTTCCTCGAGGACGTCCTCGCCGGACCCCATGAGCTGGCCGCGGTCCTGCACGCGCAGCGCGAGGCCATCCGCGACATCCCGCTGGGCGGTGACCCGACGCTGGCGTGGAAGTCCGATTTC